>NZ_CP127248.1 GCF_030285785.1 Parasedimentitalea psychrophila
GTGGCGCGGGAGACCGAGCAGCTTGAAAAGCGTCGCGAGCAGATCCGCGATCAGATTGTTGGGATCAAGGCGCAGCAGGACTCGATGGTACTGCAACTGGAGCTGATCGGCGAGGAACTGGTAAACCAGCAATCTCTGCTGGACCGCGGATTGGCGCAGGCGGGCACCGTTTTGAACCTGCGCCGCACCTCGGCGGATCTGCAGGGCTCGCTGGGAGAGCTGGTCGCAACCGAGGCGCAGGCCGAAGGTCGCATTACCGAGACCGAGATTGAGATCCTGAAGCTGGGCACCGGCCAGCGCGAGGAGGCGATCACCCGGCTGCGCGACCTGCGCTATCAGGAACTGGAACTGGCTGAAACCAGGCGGTCGCTGCTGGACCAGTTGGATCGGCTTGATATCCGGGCGCCGGTTTCGGGAATTGTCTATGGATTGCAGGTCCATACCCTCCGTTCGGTGATCCGCGCCGCTGAGCCGGTATTGTATCTGGTGCCGCAGGATCGACCGCTGATTGTGGCCGCACAGGTGTCGCCGATCAACATTGATGAGGTCTATGTTGGCCAATCGGTGACGCTGCGGTTTTCGGCGCTGGATCAGCGCGAGACCCCGGAACTGTTTGGCACCGTGGTGCTGTTGTCGGCGGATTCCTTTGAGGACGAAGCCAGCCGTCAGCCCTATTACCGGGCTGAAATTGAGCTGCAAGAGGGCGAGGTCGACAAGCTGCCAGAGGGCGTGGTGCTGATCCCCGGCATGCCGGTGGAAAGCTTTATCCGCACCGCCGATCACTCGCCGCTGTCCTATCTGATCAAGCCGCTGGCCGACTATTTCAACAAAGCCTTCCGCGAGAGCTGATCCCCGGCCTGGTTGCCAGCCTGGTTGTCGGGCAGGCGGGTCGGGCAGGCGGGTCGGGCCTTAAGACTGGCCTGGCGGGTTGACTGGCCTGGCGGGTTCAGGACGCGCGCCCCAGCGAGGCCTGCCAGGTCAGCCGCTGCGCCATTTCCGCGCGGCAGCCAACGTGGAGCTTGGACAGCACCCGTTTGGCGTAGGTCTTGAAGGTCTGTTCCTTGAGGCCGGCGATTTGCGCCGCCTCGCGATTTGGCAAACCCAGCTGCATGAGTGCGGCCACCCGCGCCTCGGCCGGGGACAGGCCCATTTTCTGCGCCAGCATCTCGATCCGGCTGCGCTTTGGCTGGCACGGCAGGATTGCCACCACCAGCGGAGTGGTGGTGGTGGTGCAGCGGTAGCAGGTCAGCGAGATTGGCAGCCGTATGCCCTGTTCGCTGTCCTCAAGGAACAGGATCTTTTCGCGGTTCTGGGCGGGTGGCGACAGCGCACAGCTGCGCAGCGCTGCGTAAAAGCCCTTGGTTTCAGTGTCATTGGCGCAGCGCAGCCCGCCGCTGTCCCTGCGCAGCAGGGTGCCGGCGCTGAGCAAATCACGGCCGGAATCATTGCTGTGCAGCAATCGTCCGGCGGCATTGAACACCAAGACGGCCGAGTCGGCTTTTTTCAAAATGGTCCAGAGCAGGGCGCTGGTGACCGCAGAATCACTCTGGTCGGCAATTTCTCGCAGGATGTCCTCGCGCAGCACCGGCCAGATTGCGGCGAGGATATGGGCGCAATGGCCATCATGCTGGCCGCCGTGCAGATGCAGGGTGATACGGTCTTGGCTGCCATCCTCAAAGCAGCAGGCAAATTGCACCCAAGCGGCGCCGCTCGGGCTCACGCCATCCGCATCGGTGTCGGCGGGGCCACAGGCGGGCAGACTGGCGGGCAGACTGGCGGCCAGACCGGCGGGCAGACCGGCGGGCAGCCATTGCGGCGCCGCCTGGCTGCAGTCCAGTGCTGCAAATGAGCGAATTGCGCCGGGCTGGAACAGTCGCCGCAGGTTGATCTTATCCTCTTCACAAGCTGCAGTCAGCGCGGTGCCGGTGCTGATCACCGGAACCCCGGCTCGGTTGTGGCCGAGCTGTGCAAAACCTGTGGTGGTAATAGAAGAGATTTGCCTTTGAAACGATCGCGAAAAAACCACGTTTCCCGCCTGAACAGCGGCCTCGTTAAACATACCCATGTTGCCCCCCGGCGTCTCACAACGAATAGGCTTTAGCCTAGCATATTGCCATGTCGGGAAATATGGAGCAGAGGAGGTACGCCGATGGTCTAGAACCAGCCGGATACCCCTGCCGCAGCCGCGCAATCTAATACCAAAGTTGTAATATCTGCAGGTAATTTCTACCACTAAATCTGCTTGTGGCTGAAGTGTGTTGAGGAGAAATCCGTATAAATTGCAAAAACTTACCTGCAGAGACCGTGGTGCTGCCAAATTGACAATTCATCTCGGAGTTTTCCAGTTGTATTAAATTATTTGAAATCACCGCACTACCAAGAAACCACGGGTTTTGAGCCGGGCCAGGCGCCAAAAACAACCAAGTCAAGCAGTGAAATACCTTAACAAAACGGCCTCGAAACGGTACTATTTATGTACTGCAGTGTGCATTGAAAGATGCCTAAAGGTTTTCGACACTGCTGGGAGTCCGGGAATTTCCTGGGGCGGATTTTGGTTGCTTCGACCATATCATCCGAGCAATCCCCTTTTGGGCCACGGGCTTCAATATACTTGGAATTAAGGCTGACGGAGACTTGGACGCGGCGCTGACATTGTGGTCAAGCGGTTGCGGTGTTGCGCCATTATTAAGCTGGCTGGTGCGGGCAGGTTTGCCTGTCGGGTTGGTGTGTGTGCTGGGAGACACCCCAGTTGGTATCAGTTGTAAGGGGGATGTTTTATGCCTGTCCATATTGTGGGGGAAAGCAGGCTGATCCGGGATATGTTTTTGGCAATCTGCCTATCGCAGGACTACCAGATTGGAACATGTTGCAGCGATTTAGATGAATTACCGGGATTAACGGTTCATGATCTGGTTTTGTTTCACAGCCATGACGGCGCCGCCGGGCTGTTGGAGCGAGTGCGCTTGTTTCGCGACAACCATCACGACGCCCTGCTGATCATTGTCACCAGCGAGGAAGTGCCAGCCGCAACCCAGGTGGCGCTGAGCAGCAGGGCCGAGGCGATCATTACCGAACAGAAATCCGCCGAGGCTCTGATCGCGGCGCTGAAAGTGGTGCAGGACGGCTACCGGATGATCGCGGCCCGGGCCGCCCAGACGACCCGGACGACCCAGGGGCCAGACAGCAGCCAGACATCCACAGCGCCTGGGCCGCAGCCCACCCCCATCCGGGGCACTCTCACCGAGCGCGAACGCAGCATCCTGCAGAAACTCACCGAAGGCGGTACCAATAAAAGCATCGCCAACGAGCTTGGGATCTGCGAGGCCACCGTCAAGGTGCACCTGCGCACTTGCTTTCGCAAGATCGGCGCCAAGAACCGCACCCAGGCAGCAATCTGGGCGGCCGACCAGCTGTAAGGCGCGCTCACGCAATGGCGCCGCCCAGTGTGACCCAGTGGTGGGGCAGTGGTGGGGCAGTGGGGCGCAAAAGGCGCAACACACATAAGGTTTCGCAGGCTTCTTGTTTCGATGCTTGGTCTGTGGCAGCCTTGAGCGCGAGGAGACCCATCAAAAAAAACTGAACAAGCAGTTGGGTGGGCAGGAGCAGGTAATGGCAGGGATTGATCACTGGCGTAAACCGCTGCGCGGTTTTATGTGCGTTACAGCGGCTATGGTTGTGGCGTCTTGTGACCTGAGCTCTGTTTATAACGCGCCTATATTCCCTTTTGCATCTTCATTTGCGGCCAGGCCTTCGGGCTCTCCGGTGCTGCTGGACAACGCCGCCTGGTGGACCGGCTTCAACGATCCCACCCTGAATACGCTGATCGAGCAGGCGCTGAGCCAGAACCTTGATCTGGAAATTGCCCGGGAACGGGTGATCGAAGCACAGGCGCTGGCCGCGACGATCTCTGATCCGCTGAGCATCAGCGGCGACGTGAATGTCGGCCACCGCGGCGGCAGCTCTGTCTCGGGGCGCAACGGCGGTGATGGCAGCCTTGGCTTTGACTGGCTGTTTGATCCTTACGGCGGCCGCAAGGCCGAGCGCCGAGCAGCGGCAGGCCGGGTTGAGGTGGCCGAGGCAAATCTGGACGCCGCCCGCCTGCTGCTGTTGTCAAATGTGGCCATTGCCTATGTTGATCTGCGGTTTTACCAGACCGCCCGGCGATATCGCCAGGAGGAGCTGAGATCCCGGCAGAAGACGATGGATCTGTTGCACAACCTGCTGGATCTTGGCGCTGCCAACCGGCTGGATGTGGTGCGCGCCGAAGCGCTGGTCTCGGAAACCCGGTCTCTGATCCCGGGTGTTGAGGCGGCAATCCGGGTGCAGCAAAACCGGATTACGGTGTTACTGGGGCGGGCTCCGGGGCAGTCTGAAACGACACTGGCTGGCAATGGCCGAGGCCAACCGATTTCCACAATGCCTGCGGATATCGGGGTGCCGACAGATCTGTTGCGCAATCGGCCTGATATCCGGGTGGCCGAGCGGTCCTATTATGCGGCTGTTGCCGACATTGGATCTGCCCGTGCGGCGCTTTATCCTTCGCTGTCGCTGGGCGGTGAAATCTCCCTGTCGGCGTTTGGCTCACCAACCAGCCACAATTACTTTTTTGGACCAACCCTGAATTTGCCAGCCCTTCCCAACGGGCCGCAAAAAGCGGCGGTAAAGGTCCGTGAATCCCGGGCCCGCCAGGCGCTGACCGATTGGCGGGCTTCGGTGCTGCGGGCGATCGAAGAGGTGGAAAACGCGCTGGTGGAATATTCCGGCAGCCAGGCCTCTGTTCGTGCGTCCCGCAAGACCGTGCAACTTCGCCGCGAGTCGATTGGCCTGACCCGTGAACTGATCGGTCGGGGCGGGGCGACAATCCGTGATTTGCTCGACGAGGAACAATCGGTTGCCCGTTCCAATTTTCTGCTCTCGCAGAACCTGCGCCAGCTTGGTCAGGACTTTGTCATCGTCAATGTCAGCCTGGGGTCGGGAAACGGGTCGGGAACCGGACCTGGGGAAGACGCCAAGGTTGCAGCCGTAGAGTGATTCCGCCCTGCGGTCAGGGCCGCCTGATCCTCACCTTGGGCCCGGCAAGTCACACCACCTAGACGGGAGTGACCGGAAAATAGGAAATATTGCGCGACAATAGTGTGTTAATCCGCTATTCATGGTCCAATTCATCAGATCATCAGCACCGCCTGTTCAGGGCTTGGAAAAGAATTAATTGAATGTATCTTTTAGAAGATTGGGGCAGAGCCCAACTCTGATAAATAACTGCAATCCGGCGAAAGGAGCTCCCATTTGCAACGGTTCGGCAATGCCCTCCCAGCGATTGCACTGGTCGGCTGCGTCGCTTTAATCGCCCTGATTGTGCCGCTTGCGGAGATCTCCGGCCGGGGCTACGGGTTTTTCACCCGTGATCCGACGCAGATCGGTCAGATCCCGTATTATTCCGGCTATCTCTCAAGCCTTGGGGTGCTGACCTGGGCAACCGGTGCCGCGGTGGCGCTGTTTTCAGCCGTGCTGCTGGATGGACTGGCGGCGGACCGCTCTGAAGCAACCTTTCTTTTTTATTTCGGATGCTTAACAGCGCTGCTCGCCCTCGACGACCTGTTTCTCATTCATGAGAATTTCTTTTTGAATGAAAAAATCGTCTTTCTGGCCTATATGTTGATTGCCCTGACCGGCTGTGTGTTGTTCAAAAAGCATCTCTTGCGGCAGGCAACAGGTTTTGCAATCGCCGCTGCCTGCGCCTTTGCGCTCTCCCTGATAATCGACAGGTTCCAATACGCAATCCAAGAGAGGATTGGCGATTTCCGAATTCTATTTGAAGATGGCTCAAAGTTTTTCGGCGCCGTATGCTGGGCAATTTTTCTGTGCAAGGCCAGCGCCGCGTCCATTTTGCAAAGTGCGCGGTCATGACAAAACCGCCGCCACAGGAAAGCGGCGACGGCCGTCAGCTACCCGCGGCGCCGGATGAAATAAGATTGACGCTGTCGTCGCAATATCTGTGGAAATTCATTCTTTACGGCATTCCGGCGATGGCCGTTCTTTCGGTGCTGATGACGCTGGTGAAAACCCGCAGCGATAATTTTGTGATCGTCGAGATCGCCGATCGCTTTATTCTCAACAACGAGGCCAGCATTCCAACAGTGCTGAGCTTCTTGCTGATGCTCACGGCGGCGCAACTGGCTTTTCTGGCCTTTGTGTCCGTGCAGAAACATCACAAAACGGCGCTCAACCTTTACTGGCTGGCGGCGGGGCTGATTTTGATCGCGCTGGCCTATGACGAAGCGGCCCAGGTTCATGAAACGATCAAGGCCGTGGTGATGCGCGAGGTGTTCCAGAACCATGGCTGGATCTTCGTCGCCATGCCGGTGGTTTTGACCGTTGCGGTGTTCTTTGTTCCGTTCTTGCGGTCGCTGCCGCCGAGGCTGGCGAAGCAGCTCATCATCGCAATAGCCATTTTTCTATCCGGCGCCATTGTGATCGAAGGCATTGGCGGTCTCTATAACTTTCAGATGGGAAAGGACCTGATTTACAGATCTATTACGGTGCTTGAGGAATCGGTTGAGCTGGTTGGCATCAGCTACTTGAACATTGTGCTGCTTGAACACGCCGCCAGACAGCGGATCAGCCTTCGGTTCTGCGGCGCAGAGGCGGCGACGTTGGATGACAGATCTGCACCAGAGCAAGATCAACAGGCCGACCGCGAGATCCGTCGGCAGGACCGCCGCTAAGGCCGATATATATCACCGAGGACTACCGTTCAGAGCGCCGCATTCCGACGACCCGGGCGGCGCTCAACCCGTAGCGAACCAGCTGCCACTCGATCTGGCCCAGACGCGGATTGCGGAATTTCAACAGCCGCCGCCAGTGCAGCAGGCGCACCAAAAATTCAGGCGGCTCTGTCGCCGGGACCGCCACGCCGAGAAGGTCGTCAAGCATCATCAGCTGCAAGTCGAAAGCGAGGCGAAACCGCCAGTTGTGCCTTTTGCTTTGCAGCCAGCCCCAGTCAAGCTGGGTCTGCGGGTCCTTGATCTGCTCGGCCAGGGTCAGCAAATAGCGCAGGTTTGTAGCGCCGCTTGCCAGCGCGGTGTGATGCAGCATGTCATGGGAAATATTGATCAGAAACCGCAGGCTGTCGTCTGGAACCCGAAAGATTATGCCGTCCCGCTCCTGTAGCGTCAGACGCGCGTTGAGATCTTCGCCGCTCAACAGGCAGGCGATGCGTTCGGGAAATGAGCTGTGCAGATCAACCGCAGCCACCGTACCAGGGCACCAGTAACTGCCCGGCGAATGTTGGTATTGGCTGTCTGCCAGCAGCTCAAACCCGAGCTGGTCAAACGCCTGCTCGACCGCTGGTAGTTCGTCCGGTTCAACCAGCAGATCCACATCAATCAGCAGGCGCGAGTATTGCGACGGATCGGCCATAAGGGCCATCTCGCTGGCGCCTTTGATCAGCGTCGGGGTCACACCCTTTGCGTTGAAGCCTTTGATCGCCTTGCAAACCAGCGCCCACAGGTTGCGGTTGCGGGCCTGATTGGCACGCTCCAGCTCTGCCAGATAGGCCCGCGCCTCTGGTTCGGCGCGCGCTGCCGCATCCGAGGCCTCCAGGCTGCGGCAGAGCACCGGGGCCACAAATTCGGCATTCGCCGTTGAAATCAGTTCAAACCAATTGGATTCGTCGTTGAATTTGCCGCCTATGCAATCTGTGAGCCGCTCTAGCGGCGAGGATGCAGTCATTTTAGGCTCCTGGGGTGAAATGTGGCTCACGTCAGACCGGCTCCCTTAAAGCTGGCGCGCCATCGCAAAAGCGCTGGAGGAGGTCCACCGCCATCGAAAGATCGCAGTAGCGCAGCCGGACGCAGCTGGCGCCGTCGACACATGCGGCCAGCGCGCTGAATTCCTCTGGTGTCAGCGCGGTTTCCCCCGACCATGCAGATCCGATCAGGCCAGAAATCGTTTCTGGCGCGGTGACTGGCGAGACGCTTGGGGAGTGGCCTGGCGAGTGGCCCTCAGTCCGGTCGAGAAAAACAATCCAGCCGACAGCACGCGGTTTGAGCGCCGTTTCACCATCGACAGCCAGATAGCGCACATGGCGATCATCGGGGCGCAGATGGGTTGCGGCAGCGGCTATTTCGACCTGGCGATCCTTCAATAGGGTCCAGGAGCCGGTTTTCAGGGTGACGGGAAATGGCAAGGCGCGCACTGTTCCATCGGGCGACAGGGTGGCGAGATCATCGCCGGCCAGTGTGAACCCCTTGGCTCCCAGCGCCGTTGCCAGGGTACTTTTACCGGCGCCGGGCCCGCCCACCAGCAATATTGCCCGCTCCCCTTTGTGCAGCAGCGCGACATGCAGCAAAAGATCGTCCATATTATCCAGCACCGCGTCGGTGATGGCGATCTTCAGCAGCGGCACCACCTCAGACGCCGAGGCCCACTCAATTGGGCTGCCCCGCAGGGCAACACCCAGCTTGTCGCCGGACCGCTGCACCGAAATATAGGCGTCACAGGGCAGGGGGGACGACTGGGGGGACGACTGGGCCATATGGGCGAATTCGGCGGCAATCAGATCGTGCAGACCCGCGTCACCGTAACAGACGAGAACCCTGGCGGCGCCGGTATTGACGAGCTGTGTGCTGGCAACCGGGGCAACACCGCCTTCGGTCAAAAGCGGCTCAATAGCGCCAACCGAAAGAAGATCGCCGACCACCGAAGGTGCGCAGAGACCAGAGACCAGCGGCACTACACCGTCGCAGACCACGCCAGTCTCGAAGCGGGGCCAGGCCGCGGCAGCCTCGCTGTTCAGGGCACAAACAGATTGTTGCGCTTCAATGAAAAGATAGGCTTGGCCGCCGATCCAAGCCAGCCGGTTTCCGTCGGCGGATATCAGCAGTTGCGTTGCTATTGTGCCCTCTCCCCACTGTCCCGGCATGGGGTGCGCGGCCGCGGATGGCTGCAAGGTTTGACCGATCCGGCAGCTTTACGAGCCTTGCCTCGGCTTTTCCAAAGCGCCGGTCCTGTCGGTTCATTCAGCAAGCGACCAGGTCAGGAACCCCAGCCATTTCGGCGGGCCATCCTTCTCAGTCTCCTAATCTGCTGCGGTCTCATATTCCTGCCGCGGTTCCAGCGGCGATGGCTCTGCCCGTGCGCCCTGCCACCACCGGATCTGAAAATACCGGATGCTTCAGCATCCTTGGCGGTCGACAAAAGAACAACCACAGCGGCCGGAGTAGCGGCAGCGTAACACCCGGCTTTTACCAGCAGTTCGCGCCGTTCAGGCATTTCGGGAAGTTCGCCTTGATTTTTTTGAGAATCAGTCACTTCAAACCCCTTACAATGGAATTACCATCAAATATTAACCAAGTTATATATCAAATCAAGACTTGAAGTATTTTTATCACAGCATCGTTTACCGCAGCCTATGGCTTGACTATTTACCTGATAGTGCTCCGAGGTGGTGTCTCAAGCCCTCATTCAGCCATAACAGGTTTTATAATCACCAAAGCCGAAGCACAGGCCGCCAATAGCACAGCCCGAAAGAAGGCTGTTCTGCTCATTCTGAGATTGACCTAAGCCACTAATTTTCAAGAAAAATTTAGGGCCTCTGAAAGGGGAGACGCGTCTTGCGCGATTGCAATCGGGGCAGGCCGAGCAAAACCTTTCCGGTGCCGGGACCGTGGCAGACCGGTCGAAACGCGACGTGCCAGTGTCGATGCCGCGATGGTCTGGTCTAGGGATTGGGTCCAAACTATGGTATTGGAGTATCCTATATTAACCTTTTCATAGCGCATTTACCAGCGTGTTGCGCCGGTCAAAGGTGGGGCCGCATGACCGACAGCATAAAACCCGACAATGTGGACGACAGCGTCAGGAGTATTTTCTGGGCCTATGCCTCGTTTTTTTGCACCAAAGTTCTCAACCTGATCTCAATTGTCGTGTTGGCCTGGTATCTGCAGCCTGCCGAATTCGGCCTGTTGGCAATTTGCCTGGCGGTTATGGGTTATTTCGAGATCATTTCGCAATTTGGAATGGGGGCGGCGCTGATTTCTGCCCGCGAAAAAATCGAGGAAACCGCCAGTGCGGTGCTGCTATGCGGCCTGGTGTTTTCCTGCACCCTGGTGGCGCTCATCTTGGTGAGCGCACCAGCGATCGCCGACTGGTACGGCGACCCAAAGCTGGCGGATCTGTTGCCGGTCATTGCCATCACCCTGCTGGTGCGCGCACTCACCACGGTGAATACCAGCTTTCTTTTTCGGGACCTGCGTTTCAAGGCGAAGCTGCTGCCGGACGTGGCGCGCGGCCTGACCAAGGGGCTGCTGGCGATCGCTCTCGCGGTACTCGGCTTTGGCGTCTGGGCGCTGGTGTTCGGTCACCTTGCCGGGGCGGTTGCCGGCAGCATCGTCACCTGGATTGTGCGGCCCTGGCGGCCGAAACGCTGGCCCGATCTGGCGACATTCAAATACATCGCCCGGTTTGGCGCCAACCTGATCGGCGCCCAGACCATAAACGCCACCCCGCGACTGCTCGACACCCTGCTGGTTGGCAAAGTCCTGGGCATGGCATCGCTTGGCATCTATTCTCTGGCCTTCCGCATTCCCGAGCTTGGCATCAAGACTTTCACCAATGTTGTCGGCTCGGTGCTGCATCCGGTCATGTCGAAGATCCAGTCCGATCCTGTTGAGCTCAAGGCCTATTACTATGGGGCGCTGAAATACTGCGCCCTTTTGATGTTCGGAGCGGGCGCTGCAATCGCGATCCTTGCCGAGCCGCTGATCCACGTTCTCTACGCGCCGAAGTGGTACGCCATGATTGTGCCGATGCAGTTGCTGGCCGTGGGTTTTGCGATCGGCACCATCAATATGGTGCCTGGCAATCTGTTCAAGGCTTTGAGCCGGACCGACCTGATGCTCAAGGTCTCCTTGATCAACCTGCCGTTTTTCCTGGTTCTGATATGGTTTGCGGTTCCCTATGGCATCACAGCAGTGGCGTTTATTCAGCTGGTGCTGGCGCTGATCAGGTTTGTGCCGAACTACCTGTTGCTGCAGCGCGCTCTGGATATATCGGTGCGGGATACATTTGCTGCCCTGAAGCCGGGCATTGGCTGCGCCCTGGCCGGATCTGCGGCCGGGATCATCACCCTGAGGCTAGACTTCACCAGCAATGAGCTGACACGGCTGCTGGTGGTCGCCCTTGTCTTTGTCGGCGCCTACCTTCTGTGCGTGCGTCTGGTGATGCCGGAAATATTTCGCGAGATTGCCCGCCGGACATTGGGAAAAACCGGTCCCGCCTGAGCCAGCCAGAAGCGCGCAATGCCCATAAAGAGGCAACCATAAAGAGCGGGTGAGGCGGCGTGCCGCCTCACCCTATGTCAATCAAGCTATGTCAATCACGCAAACAGCGCGTCAGCAAAGATTTCGATGCTGTCGATACGCAGCGGTTCGCCGCCGTCGGAATAGCCTTGCAGCACGATGGATTCGCCGGCCTCAATATGGACATCCTGGATCATATGGCGCGCCAAGCTGTCGGGAGCCGCAAGATCCTGTTCGGTCTCCTGATCCCAAGTCCAGCTATCGACCACAACACCACCAACAAGCACCTCAAGGAAGCTCGCCCCATCGGCCTCGTCGAAGTAATCGATGGCGATATCGTGGTTGCCGGTTTCCCCCTCGAAGGTTGTCGACGCCTTTGCCTGGCCGTTTTTACTGGCCTTGATCAGCTCACCACCGGAGGCACTGGAGTTCTCGCGAACTTTCCACCCGGATTCCAGCAACATTGATTCCGCTTCAATCTTGTAGCTCGGCTGGTCGGGATCCGGTGTTGGATCGGGGTCAACCTCGCCGGGGTCACCGGAGCCCTGCAGCTGGAAGTCGAAATAATCGACCCTGAGCTGTTCTTTGCCACCGCTGGTGCCGGAAAAGGTGATGGTGTCGCCGGCATTGATCTGCACGCCCTCGATCGCCCGTTCGGTATGGGTGTTGCCGTCGGCGAAATTGGAGCCTAACTCCTGGTCCCAATCCCAGCTGTCAACCATGTTGCCATTGATGAAAACAGACATGTTCGAAACGCCATCGGCCTCATCGAAATAGCCGATATCAAGATTGTAGGTGCCGCTCTCTCCGGCAAATACCGTCGAGGCTTCGCCACTGTTTCCGGCTTTGACGCCAATCAGCGCATCCCCCGAAGCGGAGCCATTCGACGAAACGGAGAACCCGGTTAGCGAGCCAAAGTCTTCGCCCTCAAGCCGGATCACCGGGGCATCGTCGGTCGGTGGATCGGTGGGTACCACGGGATCAACCGGATCAACCGGATCAACCGGGTCAGGATCGGTAGGTGGCGTGGTGATCGGGCCATCTGGATCGGAGGGCTGGCCGAAGCCGTCGATCAAGCCGTTGATGTAATCCTCGATGTTAGACACACCGTTGCCATCGGCATCGCCGTGCGCGTCAAACAGGTCAGGATTGGTGCCAAACAGCACTTCGTGGGCGTCCGGTATCCCATCGTCGTCCCGGTCGCTCGGGGCTTTGGTGTTGTCAACAGGATCATAGCCGCCGACGTCATCTGGCGAGTCGATGATGCTCCCGGTGCCGTCAATCACCGATTGGATGATCCGCGCATCGGTTGCAGTCAGATCCGGGTAGCGCGCGCCGGCGTTCTCCAGAACGTAGTCGACAACTTCGGACGACGGCAGCACGGTGACATTGCTCGGGTCAAACACGTAACTATCGGTGATCTTTGAGGTGGCGGCGCCAGCGACTTCGGCGATGTTGTCTTCAAGGTAATAGGCGGTGCCATCCTCAGGTGATTTCAGCTGGATGGCCGCACGGCCCGCCGAATCCTCACCCGCGATATAGACGTTGCCGATGATGTGGGCGGTTGTTCCCTCGTGGCCAAGAAAGCCGTTCGGTCCGTAATTGTAGATAACGTTGTTGATGAACTCGATCTGCTGCGAGTCATCTTTGATCGTGGCATTACGGAACTCGTTATGGGCAATCAGGTTGCCAGAGATGGTGACGTTGGAACTGCCATCGCCAACCAGCAGCGCCATCGAGTGATCGCCTTTTGAGTGGAGCGAACTCTGCAGCGCCTCGGACATGATGTTGTTGGAGATGGTGATGTTCTGCGAGCCGTACCAAACCGTGACCAACTCGTCGATCGACCAGCTGAACGAGTTGCCATCAAGCACAACGTTTTCGACGGTCTGATCCTTGTTGCCGATTGATATCCCGTCGCGGTTGTCCGGGGTATCACCGTCGCCGTCGCCTGGGCGAAACTGCATGCCACGGATGATGACATCACTCTCCAGGATCCGCAGTTTGGCTCCGGTCACAGTAATGCCATCCGGCGACGTCTGACCGGCGACAGTGACATCGCCATTCACAGCGATGGAATCTTTCAGCTCGATCTGGCCGCTGACTTCAAAGACCACAATCCGTGGCCCGTCGAGTTCCTCTAGCGCCCATCTGAGCGATCCCGGACCGGAGTCCGCCAGAGTAGTGACCTTCACGATCTCTCCGCCGCGCCCGCCATCTGCCTCAGAGCCAAATCCTTCGGCTCCGGCAAAGGCCAGGTCGGCCTCCAAAATACTTTCAGTCATGTAGTTTCCTTTTCTCGATCTCGACGGACGTGCCGCCGGGCCTCATGACCGCCAGTATGTTCCGGCGGGTCATTTTTGGTTTTACAGTTATGCCGAGCCTTCGGTTCAAGGCCAAAGGTCTCGCGTTCGGCACCCTTCGTATACACCAGCCATTTGAAAGCCAAATTACGCCCCGGCGGAATGTGCCCAAGACTGGGCAGAACCTTGCCAGATTGAGCTGGAACGACGATTTCCACAGAAAACCTAGGCGAATTCACGCCACTGATGGACAATTATCGGCAAAACCTTGCTAAAACTGGTTAACATTACCGGGCAGCAAGGTGGGTTGAGGTCCCAAAAGCAACACTTTCGCGCCTGCCAGGACCCGCTCAGATTTTTCGGCGACTGCGAGAATCATATTTTCCGGCGCCTGGGGGATAGCCGCCAACGGGAATCATGGGATGGTAGTATGACAAAAATTAGGATTCTTGCGCTGACAAAATCGACCGGCGGCATCTCGTTTTACAACAAGATGCTGTTGGCGGCACTCGATCCCGCGAAATTCGAGTCCCATACCATATGCCTGTCGGACAACGCCGAAGCCTACGCGGCCAATTTGCAAGCGGCGGGCCAAAGCGCAGAAGTGTTTGCCATGGCGCGCTACCGGATCAGCCCTGCCAGCGACTTGGCGGTGCTGCGCCATGTGCTTGCGGTCGCCCGGGACCGGCGCAGCAGCCTGCTGCTGGGCCACGGCAGCAAGGCCGGGTTCATTGCCCGGGCGGCGGGGCGGATCGCGGGAATCCCGGCCATATACAGACAGGCCTCAATGCCATTCCTGAGACGGTTTCAGGGAGGTAAAGCGCCGATCTACTGGGCGCTGGAACACGGGGCAGGCCGTCTCGGTGGTAAAACCGTGGCCATAACCGAACATGCCCGCCGCGAGACGCTGGCCAAACGGGTGGCCACGGCAGATGCAATCCAGGTGATCCGGACCGGCATCGACACCGGCCAATTTCAACCTCAAGGAATTCGTGACACGGTCGCCGCCGAACTGGGTCTGGATCCTGCCCGCCCGATCGTCGGCTGGCTCGGCAGGCTGGAGCCACAAAAGGCGCCGCTCGACTATGTGGCGGCGCTGCGCAAGGTTGCGCCGTCCCACCCGGGTGTTCAATTTGTCATCGCCGGCGAAGGCAGCCTGCGTGCAGAGGTCGAGCGGCAGCTGAACGACACGCCGTTGGACAATGTCCGGCTGCTGCCTTGGCAGGATGACCCCGGGCGGGCCTATCAGGCCATGGATATCTTCGCGATGAGTTCGCTCTGGGAGGGCCTGCCGCTGACCCTGCTGGAGGCGATGGCCAGTGGCTGCGCGCCCATATCGACAACGGTGGACGGCTGCGCTGAGGCAATCGAGAATGGCGTCAGCGGCCTGCTTATTCCCCCCGCATCACCGGCTGCGATGGCTGCGGCTCTGGATGACCTGCTGTCGTCCCCGGACCGTCGGCGCGCCTTTGCCAGCGCCGCGCGCCAAAGGGTGCAGCAGCTGTTTGACCGGCGGCGGATGGTCGGCGAGTGGGAAACACTGCTGTCAGAGCAGGCGGCGGCGGGCACGGGGAGGGGTCCTAAACCAGCCCCCCCTGCGACATCGAGCCGACATATTGAGGTTCGGACAGCGCAACGTCGAACCGGCCTGCGGATCTGCATGGTGATATCGTCTTATCATCCGGTTGTTGGCGGCGCTGAAAAGCAGGTCGCGCAGCTTGCCCGCATCATGATTTCCAAAGGCCATTTGGTGCGCGTCATCACCCGCCGCTATCCCGGTCTGTCTGCGATGGAGGTAATAGACGGCGTCGAGGTACAGCGGGTGCGCACGGGCGGCGCCAAAGCCCAAGCGGCGGCAAGCTTCATAACAGGGGCGGCACGGGCCATTCGCCAATACGCGCCCGATGTGGTGCATTGCCACTCGGCCTTCAGCCCGACCCTCGCCGGACTGCTCGCCCGCAGCTTTGGCAAGCTTCCACTGATCGTCAAGCCAATGTGCAGCGGCGAAATCACCTCAGTCCTCGAAAAACGCGGCGGCAGCCTGCGCCGGGCAGCCCTGAAGCGCCGGGTAGACTATTTCATTGCCGTCAGCCGTGAGATCGAGGACGAGTTGCAGCAGTTCGGCTTTGCCAAGCGCCAGATCCTTCGGATACCAAACGGTGTCGATACCGCAACCTTCCGTCCCTGCGGTGATCCGGCTGAGAAATCTGAACTGAGGCATAACCTCGGGCTGCCTGACGGCACCTTATTCCTGTTTGCCGGCCGTATTGCCCGGCAAAAGCGGCTGCCGCTGCTGCTTGAGGCCTGGCCGGAGGTAAGGTCGCGCTGTCCAGACGCCAAACTGCTGATTGCCGGCGCCAATCGAATGACATCCTCAGGCTTCAATGCAAATGTCGGCGATGCCGAGCAGGTACCGCCACATCTGTTGACGCAAGAGGGCGTGTTTGCCCTTGGCCATGTGGACGACATGCCGGCCTATCTGCGCGCCTCGGACATTTTTGTTCTGCCATCCGCAAGGGAGGGATTGTCCAACGCGCTGCTGGAGGCCTGTGCCTGCGGATTGGCGGTCATTGCCTCACAGATCGGCGGCACCCAGGATTTGATCGAGAACGGCAAAAACGGCCGCTTGTTCGCACCCGATAATCTTGCCGAATTGACCGAGGCCATGATCAAGCTGGCCGGCGATGCCGAGCAGCGTCAGATCCTTGGCGCCGCTGCGGCCGAAACCATATGCCAGCAGTTTGACATCCGGCAAACGGCGGATCGCCTGCTGATGGCCTACGCCAGCCTGTGTGAAGCTGAGACCGCCGCGCCAGCGGCTACCGCCCGCAACGCGCCAGATCCCGACAGGAGACAAGGGTCATGACTGGCGGCCCGATCTTCATCCTTGGCCTGCAGCGTGGCGGCACAAATCAGCTGCTGAACATCCTGCGGTCACACCCCGATACCACCTGGCCCAACGGTGAGTTTCACGAGGTATTGCGGCCAAAGTGGGCCTCCATCGCCTTTCCGGCAAAATTTTCCCGTCAGCTCTATCGGTATCTGCCAGTTCTGTTGCGCAAGGGCGACGTTCTCAGCCCGCATAAGCCGCCGGGTTCCGGGGCGCTGGACCAGCGTATCCGTGCTTGGATGGCAAAGAGACTGGAGCAGGCCACATCACGCAATGCGGCGGAGGTGGCCCGTTTCAGAGCGGCCATGCAGTCGCAGGGTTTTGGTCCCAATGGTTCGGCGGCCCACTCGCGGATGGTTGTGAAGCTGGTCAACTTCAATGTGGGCTTGGCACGGGATCTGCAGCTGATGTACCCCGAGGCCCGTTTCATTGGCATTACCCGGGAAGCCATCGGCGTTTGCGAAAGCATGATTTCCCGTGGGATGGCGCCTGAAAAAGCATTGCCGCTCTACCAATTCGTAAGCCGCCAACTGCTCGAGATGCGCGACGGCGGGCTCCCAATCCTGCTTGTCCGCTTTGAGGAGATCATTGCCGACATTGTTGCAGTCAGTGCCAGAGTCTATGCCCACTGCGGGCTTGATGCGGATGCGGTGACCGGGTTCTGCCTGCAGGACAAAACACGGCTGTTGGATAGTGATGGTCAAGTTGTCGGTGTGCAAAAAGTGGATGCGTTCTTTGATCTGACCAGCGCCGGCGATCATCTACGAGGTGACGTCAATACCTCAGCCCGGGCCCGCATGCCCGAAGATCTCAGGCGGCAGATCGACGAAAGCTGTGGGCCGATCATGCAGCAACTCGGCTATGTGTCAGACCCCATCCGCACCCTTTGACCCAGTTCTCATACGGCCAAGTTTCATACGGCCAGTTCTCATACGGCCAGTTCTGATGCTGCCGATCCTCATACTGCCGGTCAACAGCAACGGATCCGCACCAAAGGGCGCGCGGCTGCCAGACGGCCCGTTTGATTTTGCCTCAAGCCGCAGCCGCACCAGCCGCCCGGACTCGATGCCCAGCACAATCACAATCCAAAGGAAGCGTGGATAGGCGTCGTGCAACAGTGTCATTCCCGCCAGATAACCAGCCAGCCCCGCACCAAACGCCACCATGTGACTGGCCAGACGGCGATCCCCCGCCGCGCGCGCCTGCCGGTAGGCCACGACGATCCCGGCCGCCGCAAACCCGATCATCAGCAGGAAATACATCAGCCCCAGCAAACCCTGTTCCGTCAGCACCTCCAGATACAGGCTATGGGTGGATCGGCCTTCGCCCCGGAAGATCAATCCCAGTTCCAAGGCAAAATCCTGATACAGCAGGTTGAAGTTTCCGGCGCCGACACCCAGCCAGGGATGCGCCTTGAATATCTCACCCGCCACCGACCAACTTGCCAGCCGACCCTCGGTGCTCTTGTCAATGCCGCCCGAGCTGGCCATCTCGCCGATCGTCGCCAGCCGCTCAAAGGCCTGCTCGCCGACAAAGGCAGAGGCCACCATAATAACCGCAACAAACACCGCCAATGCGGCCAGCTTCTGGCGCGCGCGCAACTGCAGAAAAAGGATGCCAAGGCCAACACAGAGCGCCAGAATCCCGCCGCGCGATTGGGTCGCCAAAAGCCCAAACAGCAGCAGGCATGTGGTCAGGCTCCAGAACAAAAATGCGGTTAGTTTTTGCGATCCAAGCAGTTGAAACAACGCCAGTGGGACGCAGAACACCACAACCACGGCAAAGAAATTTTCATCCTCAATCGGTCCGGCAAAGCGGCCATTGAATTCACCAAAGCGGGAAAACAGCGAAAAGCCACCCGGAAGATCGAAGCCGATCACCTGAATAAAACCCAACCCGCAGACCGCAGCAATGGTCAAAACCGCCGAGGTGGTGATTGTCTCAAAGCCTTTGCGGTAACCCATGAAGGCCAGCGCGAGCATAGCAATGATAGCATCTTTGATGAAGTCGGCGGTGTCACTCAACGTCTGCTGCCAATCTGGCGCATAGGTCGCGCCAAACAGCTTTAGCGCCAGCAAACCAACCAGCAGCCACAGCGAGAGCCAGCCAATATATGGGCGTTCGCCCCAAAGCACATAGCGAACCCCAAGCAAGGCAGCCAGACCCGGCGCGGCAAGTTTGGCGGGCGAGGGGGCCCCAAAACCCTGGATCAGATTGGACGAGAGATTGGAGACGATCATTATGATCAACAGGGACAGGCCGACCAGCGGATTGCGCAGCGTCACCAGGCAGAGCATCGCAAACAGCGCCAAAGCCATCAGGTCCATCGGCGAGGAGTCTCCGATCGCCAGTGCGCCAGCCCCGGCCAGCAGCCCAATGCCAACCAGCTTTGCCGCGTCCTTGAGCCTGCTCCACAGGGTCATCGGCGCGCGCCCCTAGGATTACGCCCCCCAGCAGCAGGTCGCAGGTCGCAGGGGACCATTGCCGTCACGGCGCGTTGCGCCGCTTCTGGAGCCTGTTGCCGATACTGATCCTGATGCCATTAACCAGCCCTTTTCTGCGGATCTTATGGGCCACAGATCTGGCCCCGTCCACCAGCGCCAGCCATGTCCTGACAGAGGGCGACAGCACCCTGTTGTGATGGGCGTAGTCCAATATATAGGGGGTGCCCTCTACGGCGTCGTGGACGATTTCCTCTATCCGCTTTTGGCGTTTTGGCAACAGCACCCTGCGGAATTTTTCAACATTGGCGGCGTCGATATACAGCTTGCCCTTTGCGGTGCCTATATTTTCGGATGGCGCCGAGAGAGTCGTCATTTCCATTTCAAAGGCATGCCCGAGAAAATCGGAAATGCGGCGCAATTCCATCTCGGGGTTTTCCAGCAATTGTTCATAATACACCTGCAGGTAATCGCCACCAAGGCGGCTTGCGCTTTGACGGGCCGCCGCCATGTCGCGCGCCCATTTGCTCGCCACTCGCAGCACATTGTGGCGCCAGGCTTTCTGGGCTGAGACAGCAACATCGCGCGGGTCCCGGATGATGTGCACAAATCGCGCCGTGGGAAAGATGGTTTTCAGCAGGTTCATTTCCAGCACATATGACGGTGTCTTGTCGCCCCAAACGCCCTGCCCGGGCACAGCACCTTCGCCGTAAAACCGCAGTATGACCTCAAACGCCTCACCCCAGTTCTGCGCCTGTCCCACTGTCTCAAAATCGGCACGCTCCATCACCACCTGCCCCTTGCTGCGGCGGTAGATCTGGAAGGGCGTTCGCTGAAAATCCTCATACAGCCGGTCAAGATCCACCTCGAACCTCTCGGGATCGCCGCCATGTCTCTGAAACAGGAAGGGGATAAAATGGGACTCGGGGTCACAGAGGTTGATGACAGAATTTCGGTTCAGCAGGTCGCGAAGCAGCTTGGTGCCGCTCCTCGGGCTGCCGACAAGAAACAGAGGTCCAGAAAAATGCTGCATGTTCTCAGTCAACCTGAAACGATTTGGCGCATTGGGAAAAGACACGGGAGAAAGACACGGGGAAAAGACACGGGCGGCCAAAAACGATTTATAGATATTAGGTCGCCCCAAGCTAATTAGTAAAGCTCCATACTGGCTAAACAGCGGCAACCGGTGTTTTATTGTGAGGATAGCAGTCGCATGCTAGGCTCGCTGAAAGGTATTGAATGGGGGTGTTTTGTATTTAGGAGTAGCGATTTGTATCGGCCCTTAAGACTTTCATGGAAATTCGTGAGGATTACCCTCTTCGTTGCCATTTGTGTGTTCCCGGCACTGGCCTATTACGTGCTGCTCAAGCCACCGGTTTTTGAGGCAAGGTCGCTGATCCTGTTCGCCTTGGGGCGGGAATACATCTATGTTCCTGACGCGATTGGCACCGGCAGCAAGGCCCCCAATCCGGGCGATTTCCAAGGCGTCGTCAACGCCGAGATGCTCTTGCTCGACAACCCGGAGCTGAGCCGCGAGGCGCTGGAGGCGGTCGGGATTGACCGGGTTTATCCCGGCTTGCCAAACGACGAGGATGCGATCCGCCAGGCGGTGCTCTGGTTTCAGGCATCGACCACTGTCGAGCTCATCACCGGATCTTATGTGGTCAAGGTTACTGTCCGCCACCTGGAGCCTGACCTGGCTGCTGAATTGACCAACAAACTGACCGAAGCCTTCCTGGATCGCCGCCAAAAGCTATACACCGCCAGAGAGGCCGCCAGCCTGCAGATCCGCTTGCAGGCCGCCACCAGTCAGGAAATTGAAATAAACAATGAAATCTCCGAGCTGCTCGACGGCTTGGATCCACTATTCATCGCAACAGATCTCGAAAAAACCTCAGAGGACCAGGCCAACCTCTCCAGGCTGATGCGGGAATCGCGAACAACCCTTGCCGCTCTTCAGGCCCGCAGAGATCTCTTTGCAACCCGTCTCGGGGTGGAGGAGCGGCTGTTGATGACAGAGCTTGCGACCCGCGAAGAGCAGGCGCGGCTTGACTATATTGAACGCTCGATGGTCGAGAACCGGCAGAAGATGAAACGCCTGTCCAGGCTGATGCCGGCGCTGCGGCCGTTAGCCGAACTTCAAAGGCAGCAGGCGGAACGGATTGCGGGCCTGAAGCTGCGTCTGCGCGACAGCCAGGCGCTGAGCGGCGCAGATATCCAGGGCAACGTCCGGGTGATTGAGGCTGCGGTTTCGCCGCTCCGGTCAAGCTCTGCCTCCCTGAAGGTGCAGCTTGCGATCGTCGGTATCGTCTCGCTGCTTGCGGGGATGTCCACCGCCGGATTGAGCGCGCTGTTGCGCAACACCGAGCCCGTTGCAAGCCCTTCATCGACTAATCTGACGGACGTGCGGACCAGTGGCCCCGTGCAAACAGACCAGCCGCAGACAACCGGCAAGCGGCGTTCAGAATTTTCGCGGCGCCGCACCGCTATGTAGGACAGCACCGTCAGCAGGCCGCGTGGGATTTTCCTGCCGCAGCAAAGGCCGACTAAGTGGGGGAACGTGCAGTGCGGAATGGCAACAAAGCCCAGCCACCTAAGGTGGCGAATAAGGCCCAGCCACCCAAGGTGGCAAATAAAGCCCAGCCACCCAAGGTGGCAAATAAGGCCCAGCCACTTAAGTTGGCCTATATTGTAGACACGCTGGTAACCGGCGGCGCAGAACGTCTGGTGGTGACCTTCGCACGGGCGGTGAAATCGCGCCAGGATATCGATCTGACGGTGTTTGTGCTGAGCCACGGCGAAACGGCCTTCTTCAAGGAACTGAAGGGCGCCGGGGTAGAGGTTGTCTGCCTGCCGGGGAAAAGCCTGATTGATGCCGCCCGGTTTCTGCGGCTGGTGTCGGCGCTGAGGTCGAGATCGATCGAATACGTGCATGCACATCTCACCACCTCGACCATAGTGGGGGGCTTTGCAGCGGCCCTGCTGGGCATTGCCTTTGCCACCACGATTCACAACGTTAAACCCAGCACCGCGCGGGTCAGCAAAACCCGCTCCTTCCTCTATCGCCGCGTCCTGCGGATGTCGCGAACAACGCCAATTGCCGTCGGTCAGGCGGTCGCCGAAGCGGCCTTGGCAGATACCGGGCAACGCGATTGTCTGGTGGTTGCCAACGCCGTCTCGCCCGAGGCCGTAGCGCCGGCAGGCGCAGGCGCATTGATCCGCACCGATTTGGGCCTGCAGGAGCACCGGGTGCTCATCGCGGTCGGCGCGATCATTGGCCAAAAGGCCTACCAGGATCTGCTTGCCGCTTTCTCCCAAGTGGCCGGCCAAAACCCCGATGCCGTGCTGCTGATCGTCGGCAATGCCCCGGAAGCGGGCCGGTACGCTGCGCTTCAGGCACAGGCGCGCGATCTGCGGATCACTGGCCAGGTGAGGTTTCTCGGGCTCAGGCGCGACATCCCGGACCTGTTGGCCGCGGCGGATCTATTCGTCAGCGCCTCGCATTGGGAGGGGGCCCCGGTGTCGCTGCTCGAGGCGATGGCCAATGGGCTGGCTTGCGTTATGACCGATGTGGGCGATAACCGCCAAATCCTCTCTGGTACCGGGTCACCCATCGTGCCTGCCAGGAACCCCGAGGCGCTGGCAGAGGCGCTGAATGACATGCTCAATGATCCCCCGGCGCGGGCCCGCGTCGGACAGGCGGCGCGCACCCGCGCCTTCAAACACTATGGCGTCGAGGCCTGGGTCAATAGGCTCATCGCCATATATAAAAACGCCGGTGCAGCACAGCATCGCCAAAGCGCCGCCGACGATAGGGCGCCATTGCAGCCGGACCCCAACCGCAAGGACGGTGTATCATGAGCGCCCTGGACCAGGTCCGCCGACGGCTGCGGCGCAGTTTTGCCTATTCACTGGCCCGCAATGCGCAACTCCACCTCCGCAACCTGATGGATAAATCGCGGGTACTGCCCAGTTTCATCATCATTGGAGCCCACAAGGCGGGGACGACGTCGTTCTACCAGAACCTGACCTCACATCCGCAGATCTGGCCAGCCTGGACCAAGGAGGTCCATTATTTTGACCGCAGCCCCCTGCCGCCGCTCAGCTGGTACCAAGCACATTTCCCGCCCGAACGCGCCTTGGCCGCTGAGGATGGCATTACCGGCGAGGCGAGCCCCTCTTACTGTCTTTTTCCGCATCTTCCGGAGCTGATCCGCCACCACATGCCGCAGTGCAAATTTATCATGCTGCTGCGCGACCCGGTTGCGCGGGCCTATTCGGCCCACCAGTACAACAGCCGCGGCGGCATGACCGGCATCTCCTTTGAGGACTGGATTGATCGCGATTTCCGGCTGCTTGATGGCAAGCCTGTAGACGCGGGCCGGTTTGCCGAGCTCCTATCGAAATCCAACTCTGCTGAAAGGACACCGCTGGCGCTGTTGCGGGGCATCTATGTTGAGCAGATCAAACTTTGGCACCGGGTGTTTCCGCCAGAGCAGTTGCTGATACTGAACAGCGCCGACTATTTTTCCGACCCGCCAGCGCTGCTGCGATCGGTGGCGGGTAAGTTTCTTGGCCTGCGTGACCACCCGTTCACCTATCACAAAACCCGAACCGAGGCGCGGCGCTATCCACAGATGCGGCCAGAGACGGCCCAAAAGCTTCGCACCTTCTATCGCCCCTATAATGAGACGCTCGCCAACTATCTTGGCCGCGACTTTGGCTGGTAAACACCGCTGCAAACCGATCAGTTCACCACCCTTTTGAAGGTCACAACCAGAACATCGTCCGGTTGTAGCTTGCTGGTTAATGTCACCGGCTCGGGCTGGCCCGCCGTGCTGGAGTGGTAAACCTCAAACACCGTTTCCATCTGCTCTTCGATCGTCAGCGCCGTCGTCGGCGACGCCAGTCGCAGGTAGTTCATCGATGCGCTGAGGTTTGAGCGGAGCAGTTCAACCTTCTGATCGATCAAGATCTTTTCCCTTAGTAAGTCACGATGATAACGGGTCACAGCGACGCCAATTTCGCTTTCGGCATTGGCGCCGGTTTGCTCCGCCTTTGCTGCAAAAGCCAGGGTTTCAAGCTCGTCAGCGCGGTAATTGTCCACATCAACTTGCAGATCGACAAGTCTTTCACGCCGGGACAAGCCCTGAGACACCAATGCGTTGATATCCGCAAGTTGGCCTTCGATGACCACCAGTTGCCGCCCGATGATCTCGCGGCGTTGGGAATAAAAACTGGTCTCCGCCTCCGCCAGCGCCTCCCTGCGATGAAAACCCTCGATGGTCTCGTCCAGGATGGCCCGGCTCATCTGAAAAAGCTCAACCTGATCCGGATTGATCTCGGCGGGCGCTGGCACCATGACCTCCGGGTCAGCAGAGTGCAGCCGCTCAAGCTCTGCCGCGATCGCTTTTTGCTCGTCCTGGGCAAAGCGCAGGCGTATTTGCGCATCTATTGCACGCCGCTGCGCCTCCAGTACCGACCGCTCATCCGAGTCCTCGGCATTGGCGCGCTCATAGCCTCCGGCCAGAGCGATGGCCTTGATCACCGTCATGCCGGGGGCAAACGGATAGGAGCCAGAGGTCTGGACATTGCCAAGCACAAAGATCGGCCGGTACTGGGCGATGCCGACAACGATCGAAACCGAGCCGTCGAACAGGCTGTCGGCCCGTTTCACGATCTGATCCTCGATTTCGGACAGCGTCCGCCCGGCGGCCTCAACCCGGCCCAGCAGGTGCAGCCGGATCGATCCATCGCCCCTCACTTCTGTTACCCGCGTGAACTCGTCCCGTCCAAAGACTGAAATGCTCAGCTTGTCGCCGGGGCCAATAATGTAATTCTGTGCTGCAACCTCGGCCAGCAAACCGGTGCAGAGCACCGCCGCAGATACCAGAATTTGAACGAGTGACCGCATATACCTATCCCATCAATCAACTTCATTAACCGCGCACAGTCTTAACACAGTATCAAATACCGGCGGACTCTGCCGTCGCCGCCGCCGACTTGGAATAAATTGACCATAGTCGATCCATCATCGCGGCACCAGAAAAGCGCGCCCGGACTGTCGCCAAACCGGCCTCGCCAAGACGCAGGCGGGCAGGCGGGTCCGCAATCAAATGCCGCACCGCGCCCGCCAGGGCCGCAGGATCGGTCGGCGTGACCAGCATGCCATTCTCGCCATCCTGGATCAACTCCGGCACGCCTCCAACCGCCGTCGACACGATGGGCACACCCATCGCCATCGCTTCCAGCAGAACCATCGGCAGCCCCTCCCACTTTGAAGCCAGCACAAAAATATCAATGGCCGCAAGCAGTTCCGGCATCTCTCGCAGGTTGCCGGTAAACGTCAACCTGTCGTCGCCCAGGCCAAGGCCACGGGCTCGCTCTCGGACCTTTCCCAAAAGCTCTCCGTCTCCGACGATCAGAAAATGCGCCTCTGGCTGCCGCTTGGCCAGGATTGAGACGGCGTGCAGAAAGTTGTCGTGATCCTTTTGAGCCGTAAGCCGACCGATCTTTGCGATCACAACAGCATCTTTTGATATCCCGTAACTGGACAGATCCCTCGGCTGCACCTGCCCGGCGGCAAACCGCTGCAGATCAACACCGTTCTGAACCACCTCAATGGCGTCGCGGTCATAGCCGCCGCAATTGGCGACATGGTCTGCGACGTTGCTGGTCACCGCAACACAGGCATCCGCCCCGCGGGTAATGCTTCGGTAGATGCCAGATAGAATTTTGTTTTTGCGCCAGGGGTCGGTGTTGTGCAGGGTGATAACACGGCGGCGATTGGCAACCCGAGCCGCCAGCTGGCCAACCAAATCGCTTTTGACCAGATGGGTGTGAACCACATGCGGATCCCAGGCCCGGATCAGGCGCACCGCCCGCAGCAGGGCCCGCGGATCGCGCAGGCCCGAGCGGCTTAGCCGGGTCATTTCAACGCCGCGGCGTGCCACTTCCAACACCAATGGTCCGGGGGTGAAATAAGCGACATGGGCGCTGTCTCCGCGCTGCTGCGCCGCGTCGAGAAGATCGAGAAGCAGCGTTTCGGCGCCGCCGACGCGAAGGCTGTCGATGATGTACAACAGGCGAAGGTTCACCAGCGCAACTCCTCGGCGGCAGGGCGTTCAGCCGCCCCCGGCGCATGGGCGGCGATCCGGCGCACCACCGCTTCCCAGGTGAACTGCCGCCCCCGGTGCTGCGCAGCGCGCCCCATCTCGCGGCATGTTCCGGGATCTGCCAGCACCTGGTACAGGGCCTGGGCCAGCTCAGCGCTGTTTCTGGGCGCGACCAAACGACCGGTGACCCCATCCTGCACGATGGCGCCGATATCACCGACGGTGGTGGAGATCACAGGCAATCCAAATTGCATCGCTTCCAGAAAAACCACCCCGAAGGGTTCGACCCGTGACGGCATGCAAAAGCAGGACGCCCGGTGGAAATACTCCGCCATCTCAGCGATCGGCAGCCGTCCGATCACCTGGCAGCCATCAACCTCAACATCCGGCGCGCAGCCGATAATGGTCAGCGTAGCATCCGGCAGGGTTTTGCGGAGCTGGCAGAACGCTTTGATCAGCTCGGGGCCGCCTTTGCGCTCCCATTCGACCCCTACGAACAGGATATTGCGGCGCCCATAGCGCTCCTGCGAGCTGTCAACCTCCCGTTCTGGCGTCACCGAGGCGCCCGCCCCAATCGCCGAGACCTTGCCCGGCGCCATGCCGTAATCGTTGAGCAGAAAGTCGCGGATCTTTGGGCCAAAAGTAAAGACATGCTCAGCCTCCGCATAGATCTCGCTTTCGCAATTCAGCCAGACCTCAGAGGGCTGGCCGGTGCCGTCCTGATCTTCATCCGCCAGCCGGGCACGGGCCACGTGGTCGGTATAAACGAAGTTCGGACACCCTGTGAGCGCCGCCGAAAACAGCGACTGCGTTTGCACGGTGAAATCAAAACCCCGATCCCCGAAACGCCGTTTCAGCATCCGCCTGACCGTCTCGAAAAAGGCCTTGCTGCGGAACAGGCGGTAGCGCAACAGCGCCCGCGACCCAAGACTTGAAAACCCGTATTCCCGCAGGGTGCCCAGCACACAGCCAAACAGCGCCGGGTACTCCGACTGCATCCGCTCTGAGACCCCAAAACTCTCAAATTCCACGTTGGGAAACTCCGATTGCAGGGCCTGCAACATCTGCGCGTTGATATGGGAGAAGTCGCCCGCAGTGACAAAAAGCGCCCGGTAGCTGGTGCCCTGTTTCGGGCTCACTTCGCCAGTATTCACAGCATTCACAGTATCCCGCATCTATCCCCCTTGCCGGCCCGCGACGCGCCGCGCCGCTCCTGTTGCACAAAACCTAAGCGATCAACTCATCATTGAACACAAAATCGATATAGTCGGTGCGCAGCGGTTCGCTACCATCCTTGAAGCCGACGAACTCGATCACGTCACCGGCTGTCAGCGACAGGTCGCTGATGATGTGTTCGGTAAAGGAGGTCTGGTCGGCCGTCGCCGATCCGGCATCGGCATTCCAGATAAAGCTGTCGACCTCAAACCCGTTCACCAGGATGCTCATTTGCGACTGGCCGTCGGACTCGTCGAAATGGCCAATTTCCAGATCATAGATGCCACTGGCCGCTGCAAATGCATAAGATGCCCGCTGTTCGCCGCTGCCGTTGGCCTGCAGATACTGGCCGCCCGAAGCCTGGTTGTTGTTCTTGACGTTAAAACCGCTGAGGATGGTGAGCGTCTCAGCTTCGACCCGGAACGGACCCGGCGGCGGCACCGACAGATCAACCGTGAAGCCCTGCATCGCTGGGTCACCCGACACGAAATTGCCGCTGGTGTCCTGAACCTCCGCCGCCAGAAGCGCTACAGTATAGCTGCCTTCGTCGGCCACATCCCAGGTTCCACCCGGCGCGTCCACCGTATAGGTCGCGGTGCGCGGGGTTCCATCACCGCTGATGTCGACGCTGACGGCGCTGACCAAAAGCGCACCACCCGGACCGGTGACGGTGATGTCGCCGGTGTCGATGGAGGAGACGTCGATCGCCACATTGTCAGAGAAGGTCACTGTGACATCCATACTCACCGTTCCGGCCCCGGCAGGGCCGACGTCGGGGGCCAAAGACGACTGGATGAAAGGTGATGTCGTGTCGCCACCGCCGCCGCCATCGACAAACACAAAGTCGATATAATCGGTGCGCAGCGGCTCGCCTCCATCCTTGAAGCCGACGATCTCGATCACGTCACCGGCAGACAGCGACACGCCACTGATCGCGTGTTCGACAAAGGAGGTCTGGTTGGCGGAGGAGGCTCCTGCGTCGATGTTCCAGATAAAGTTGTCGATCTCGGTCCCATTCACCAGGATGCTCATTTGCGACTGGCCGTCGGACTCGTCGAAATGGCCAATCCCCAGATCATAGGTGCCGCTCACCGCTGCGAACGTGTAGGACGCCCGCTGCTCGCCGCTGCCACCAGCCTGCAGATATTGCCCGCCGGAGGCCTGACCATTGTTCTTGACGTTAAAACCGCTGAGGATGGTGAGCGTCTCAGCTTCGACCCGGAACGGATCCGGCGGCGCCGCGGACAGGTCAACCGTGAATCCCTGCATCGACGGATCGGCCGACACGAAATTGCCGCTGGTGTCCTGAATTTCCGTGGCCAGAAGGGCGACGTTATAGCTGCCCTCGTCGGCCACATCCCAGCTGCCACCCGGCGCGTCCACCGTATAGGTCGCGGTGCGCGGGGTTCCATCACCGCCGATGTCGACGCTGACGGCGCTGATCGTGAGCGCACCACCCGGCCCGGTGACGGTGATGTCACCGGTATCGATTGAGGACACATCAATCGCCACGTTGTCAGAGAAGGTCACTGTGACATCCATAGTGGCGCTACCGGCCTCAGCAGGGCCGACGTCGGGCGCCAAAGACGACTGGATGAAAGGTGATGTCGTATCACCGCCACCGCCGCCATCGACAAACACAAAGTCGATATAGTCGGTGCGCAGCGGCTCACTGCCATCCTTGAAGCCGACGATCTCGATCACGTCACCGGCAGACAGCGACACGCCACTGATCGCGTGTTCGACAAAGGAGGTCTGGTTGGCGGTGGAGCCTCCGGCGTCGATGTCCCAGACAAAGTTATGGATCTCGGTCCCATTCACCAGGATGCTCATTTGCGACTGGCCGTCGGATTCGTCGAAATGGCCAATCCCCAGATCATAGCTGCCGCTCACCGCTGCGAACGTGTAGGACGCCCGCTGCTCGCCGCTGCCGCCAGCCTGCAGATACTGCCCGCCCGAAGCCTGATTGTTGTTCTTGACGTTAAAACCGCTGAGGATAGTGAACGTCTCAGCTTCGACCCGGAACGGATCCGGCGGCGCCGCCGATAGATCAACCGTGAAGCCCTGCATAGACGGGTCGGCCGACACGAAATTGCCGCTGGTGTCCTCAACCTCGGCGGCCAGAAGGGCAACGTTATAGCTGCCCTCGTCCGCCACATCCCAGGTTCCACCCGGCGCGTCCACCGTATAGGTCGCGGTGCGCGGGGTTCCATCACCGCTGATGTCGACGCTGACGGCGCTAACCAAAAGCGCACCGCCCGGACCGGTAACGGTGATGTCGCCGGTGTCGATGGAGGAGACGTCAATCGCCACGTTGTCAGCGAAGGTCACGGTGACATCCATACTGACAGTGCCGGCACCAGCAGAGCCAATGTTGGGCGCCAAAGAGGACTGAACCACCGGCGCGGCTGTATCGCCGCCGCCCGGGTCAAACGTCAGGAAAACCGGCTGGGTCACCGCACCCAGCGGCGCGTTGGCGTCGGCAGGGTTGATAATCGAGGCCACAAAGGCGAGAGGAACTTCATCCTCGCCGTCAAAAGTATAGTCGGCAACACCAGAGAAATCGAACGTCGACGAAATGTCTTGGTTGGTGCCATCGAGGGTAATGTCGAAGGTCTGCAGTTCGACAATATTGTTGGCCGGGAAGTCGCTGGCCGCCAGCGTGGCAAGCTGGGCATCAAGCTGAGGCGCGTAGGCCTGATCCTCACTGTTGCCGTTGTAAAACTCGTTGGTTACCGGCTGAATAAAGCCTTTGACCAGGGTCACCCGCGCCACATGCCCGGTCGGACCGTTCAGGATCACTGTCGGACCGCCGGTTCCGTAGGTTCCGGTGTCACCCGCCGCCACACCGTTCACTGAAAGAGTTGGCTCTAGCCCCGGTGTGGCCTGCGACGACACCGTGTAGGCGCCGCCATTGTTTTGCGCACTGATCAAATCACCGGTGCTGGTGGTGCCGTCCGCGTAGGTGACGGTTACCGTCGAGGCGATGATCTCGGCGCCGGATATTCCGGCGGCATCCCAGCTCATGAACGAACCGGCATCCAGCAAGGTCTTCTTGCCGCCCAGCAGCGAATTCGGGTCCACGTCGATCGAGAAGGTGACCGTTTCGCCGGGATCAAAATCGTCGAAGGTCACAATGAGACCCTCATAACCGGCGGCGCCGCCGAGGCCTACATAGTTCGACGCATCAGGCGTGGTATCCACGCCGGTTGATCCCGCCGAGTCGATGGTCAGCCCCTTGAAAATGGTATCGCCAGCCTCGCCAAACGGATCAAAGACCGCGTCCGGGATGATGCCGTTGGTCAGGTCAAACTCGACCTGTGTGATTATCTTCTCGCCGACATTGGCAATCTCAAAAGAGCCGGCTGAAAAGGTCGATTGGTTGATGTTGTCCGAGCCTTCATTGACACCAATCCGAGCCGCCCCGACCACCGGGTCGATGTTGTCGACGTCGATCCAATCCCAGGAGGCGGCGAAGGAATCATCACCGTCCGGCGCCGAGGCCATCATGCCGACAAAGGCACCGGTGGTGGCACCCAAATTGTCGTATTGCCCTTTGACCGCGGCAATCACATCCGGCGGCAGCAGCAACGCCGATGTGGAGACCCATTCGGTATAGGCGCCATCCTCGACATAGCGCGCCTGCGCCCGGACGGAGTCGATCCCGGAGGTCAGGTTCAGATCAATGGCCACCTGGAAATTCGGATCGCCAAGCCCGGCGATAATCGGCGCTTCGATGCCGGGGATTTCAACAAATCTGGTGACTGCAACATCGTCTGTTTCCACCAGCAACTGGACGCCATATTTCATCGTGCCGCCCTGATCAACAACGGCTATGGCCGCTTCGACATAGTTGGACTGATCACCTGGCCCCAGCACCAGCCCGACTTTCTCGCCGCCGTCCCAGACCTTGGCAGGCGGATCGGTGTTCAGCGAATAGGTAAAGATATTCACCATCTCGGTGGTGATGGTTAGCTGGGTGGCATCCGGGGTGGCAAAGCCAATGCCCAGAACATCCTGCTGGCTGTTGGTGACCCCCACAGCGGTTCCGTCATGCGCCACATCAAGGCTGACAAAACTGGAGGCACCGCCCAGATTAAACACCCCACCATTAAACAGACCCGCAGCTTCATCACCGCCATTTTCAACCGCTGGCAGCACGCCATTGCGCCAAGCGGCATTGATCCCGATACCGCCGGCGATGCTGTTGCCCGGCGGCACCGCACCAGACGGTGTGGACGACGGATTGTTGAGCTCGAAATCCCAGAGGGCTGAATTTCCCTGGGTGATAAGCACACCAAGACCGTTGAGCGGATCACCGACATGGCTGTCCAGGATGTCGTTGAGCCCGTCCAGATCCAAGTCATTACCGGGGTCGATCGGGGTGCCGCCCGGCACCAGGAAGGTGATCACATTGGCGCCATAAGTCGCCACCGCAATCACTCCCGAAAAATCATCAATGCCATCGCCGGTATTGTCGATCAAAGCTGCCGACAGGCCCTGATCCGGCAGCGCCACCAGCGCCAGAGGATTAGACCCTGCAAGCGATACCGTATGAACAATGCTGGCGCTGTCGGTGCGGCCATCGCCATCGGTGTCTTCGGGCATTGCAAAATATAATGTCTCGTCAAAGCTCGCCGCGACAATGGCGCCCTGCAACTGACCGTTGAAATAGGTGGCGGTGAACTCGGTCAGCCCGTTGGTCGACTCCGGCGTCTCAATCAGCGAGCCGTCGTTGGTTTCGTCAAGCGACTGCGATTCAGGCGAGTAGGGGGTGCCATCCATCACGCTGGTGCCGTCAAAGAAATCCAGCGGGTTGTCGATCGAGCTGCCGGGATGTGCCCAGTCATAGCCGGACAGCACGTCGAACAGGTCGGCCGGCAAGCCAGTATCTGAGGTCACGTCATTCCAGGACCCGGATCCGTCCTGCTCATAAATGATCAGCAGTTGCGACAGATAGTTTTGCGCGTCTGCCTCGTTGGCAAAAATCTGGATGCCATCGACAATAATCGGATCCGACGATGTGGCCCCCTTATAGCTGCCATCGCTGTTAAAGGACGCCTGCAGCGCGGTTTGCGCCGCCCTGAGCGGGCTGGCATGGCCGCCGTAAGTTCCGTAAGCGTCGGTGACATTGCCGAGATAATGCAGCTGGTCACCAAAACCGCTGCTGCCGCTTTCATTAAACGCGTTGGTGGCGAATTCAGTGGTCCAGTCGTCAACGATTGCGCCATCGGAATAGGACAGAGGTTGTCCGCCCCAGCCGCCATTGGGGCCGTTGTCCCAGGTGAAAACCTCGCCCGAGCTCATTGCGATGACATCGTAAGGATTACGGTATCCCGGCGCGAACAGCTCCACCGGGTTGCTCACAAGTTTGAGCTGGCCGCCGTCGCTGACCAGAACGTAGTCGGTGATCTTGGCCTGGTTCAGACCATTGTTGCCGCCCGCCCAGTCGGGTTGCAGCACGCCGCCAATCTCTCCGTTGTCATCAAGTGTGAAATTGGGGTCCAGAGCAAGATCCTGGATCGACAGGGTTGCGAGGTCGATATTTGTCCGCGTTGGATCATCCAGCGTTGGCAGATCGAGAATATACTGGTTGCCGTTGGCATCCGTCCTGATGTCGTAGGATTCCAGTTCGGTGAGGTTGATCTTGATGATTGCGCCCGACCAGGCAAAATCAGTTGTGCCGGCAAAGTTGTTGCCCGGCGCGCCCTTGTTGGTGATGCCACCCACCGCGACATACATGATCACATCGCCAGTGTCGGGATCGATTGCCAGGTCGATACCGTTGTTGGCGTGGTTCTCTTCGGAGCGTGGCAACCCGCGCAGAACGGCAACGCTGGAGAGCACTGCGCCAGTGTCCGGATCCAGCGTAATGCGGTGGACCTGGCCGGAATTGGTATCAAGGCCGCTGTCTTCGCCAACGGCGATCCGCCAGTCGGAAGACGAGACATAAAGCACATCATTGCCGGCCGCGTCCTTGGTCACCACCATGCCAGTGACCTGACGCTGTTGGGTGCCATTCAGGGTGCCGTCATCATCAAAGTTCTGCACGTCTTCCGGCACAACATCGATCAATGTGGTGCCGGTCACCACAAATTCATCCGTTGTATCCGCATCCGGACCATCGGGCTGGCGTTCTATTTCATACCGGTAGATGGACCCGTCCTGCTGCGCCACGAACAAAGTGGGGTTGCCGGTCTTGCTAAAGTCGATTGCGGTTGGGTTGACTGAAACGTTACCGCTCAGATCGGTTATGCCGAACGTGATAGGCTCCATGATATTGCCGTCTCCTTCCTTGCCCTAAAACGGGTCTGCAACCCTGCTGCCATCGCCCTAAAACCGGTCGCCAACCCTGCTGCAGAGTTACCTCTTGGCGCGCTGCTCCGGTAAGGTTGCAAGACCCGGACTGCGGCCGATACGTCCGAATTTTCTGCGCAACGCTCGGATCAGGCGGCCGGGCAGGAAATGTGAATGATGCGGCACCACGACGCGCTGCAACAGGTAGCGCTCGAGAATGTGGTGGGAATAGTCGCTGACCGGTTGGTAGCGCAGCACCCATTGGCCGGTGGCGCCCAGAACCTTGCGCTCAGAGCAGATCCTGGCCATCCGTTTGACGCCATTGGGAAGGGTGATAATCAACGCGCCGGACCCGGCCACACAGCCCTCGGAAAGCAGGATATGCGTCTCGTCGATCCGCAGCACCGGATAGAGCCCCGAGCCGCCACAGCGGTACTGCACATCGACGCCAGTCTCAGCGGCAAGATTGCCCACCGCGTGGTGAGCATCAGCTTTCCGGCCAATCGCCAACAGCTTGTTCATGAAGATGGAGAAGGCCCTGGCGATGACGCAAGAGGGCACCAAGAGTATCATCTCGAACTCTCGCTGGTAGCTCACCGGACTGCTGCACATGGCCGCGTTCAAGCGGGCGCGGACCGCTTTTGGGGTGCCGTGCCCCATGAAGGCCTGGGCCGGACCAAGCAGGCCGGGTTTGACATTGAAACGCGCGTCATAGTTGCGAATTTTGGATCGGTGCATATTGGCTATTTCGGGGCGGACCGGGCGCGGACCGCAGATATTCATGTCGCCTCTGAGGACGTTCAGCAGCTGTGGCAGCTCGTCGAGCCGTGTCTCCCTGAGAAAACCGCCCAATGGGGTCTCCAGCCCAGATCCATTGGGCAGAACCCGGTCCTTGGTGAGCATCGCCGCAGTCGCGGTATCCAGAGTGCGGAATTTCAGGATCTCGAAGGGCCTGCCGCGCTGGCCGGTTCGCAGCCCACGGTAGAAAATGGGCCGCCCCTGGGTGAGATAGACCAACAGGCTGATGAACCCGATCAGAGGCAGCGCCAGCACGAGCAGACCGCCCGCCAGCGCCGCATTATACAGCCGGTGCAGCCGTTCCGAGCGCGGCAGGAAGCCGAATGTCGCGCGCCGGTTTTGCCGCGATCGGGCAGGCGCGCCACTCACCGCGCCAGCCTCGCCTTTCTTAACCACATATTCGGGAGTAGTTTTGGCCATTTGGCCGACCGTCTCCAAAGCCTTTGACTGCGGCGCTTCTGGTTGGGCCTGATGTGCCAGTTTCGCGTCACCGCCCCAAAACATGTAGCGTCGAAGTGCAAGTTCGCTTTTCTTATAGGACACAACGCCCCCCCATTAAACAACTGAACTAATTACAAAATTGACCTGCTCAACCCCAAGAATCCCGCGCAACAAGCAGAGATAGGGGAACAACAGCAGGGCTACTGCCAGTATTTTCTGAACATCCTCGACTGCCGCACTGAATACCTGCGGTCCGGCCGAGGTTGAAAAGGCAACTCGCTGCCTGCCTGATTAGTAAGGCGCCAATTCGCCTATCTGGCTGCCCCCAAATGGGGGCATATTTTCGCCAAAATGTGCAGTAGCTACCATAATCACGCCAATCGTCTTGCGCCTGTCCCGGCTTTGATGATGGCTTGGATGCCACCGCCCCACGGCCTCTTCATGTACCCATGTGGTGTTTGCTACGGCATCACCTAAAGAGGAAGCATCCAAGCCTTCAACAAAGCTGGGCGCGGTTGGCAGACCGCGCCCAGCTTTTGAGTTCGGTTTTACTGAATCGCGAGACGGAATTTCATTGGACTGTTTGGCAGCCGCAGCCATCGGCCTAAATTGTCGCCTAAGTGACGACTTGTTGCCTGCCCGGGGAGCGCTTTGATTAGAACCTGCGATGGGGTTTCAGGGACCAGAGGACCAGAGGACCAGTCCTGCGCCGCCAACATAAGGTCACCCGTAGTTTGAACTATGTGATGTTTACGATCTGAAATTCAGTGATTATTTATCGGACCATTGGCAATATGCGACTTGCAAAATCAGGCCCTCAACCGATCTTTCCCCCTCGGGGATATATCATTGGAGCACCAAAATGCGGCACCACGGCGCTGGCACAATACCTCTCAGAACACCCTCAGGTAGCATTCAGCAAGCCAAAAGAGCCGCATTATTTCGCCAATGACCTGCCGGGGCTGCAGCGCACCCAAGACCTCAAACTGTATCGTTCGTTCTTTGCCCCCACCAACAAGACCCGGCTGCTGATGGAGGCCTCGGTGTGGTATCTCTATTCACAGACGGCGGTCCGCGCCATTCGGCAAGCGCGCCCGGACGCCCGCTTTATTGTCATGCTGCGAAATCCGGTGCGGATGCTGCCGTCGCTGCATCGCCAACTGGTGAACGCCTTCGACGAGGACGAGCAGGATTTCGAGACTGCCTGGCGCCTGTCGGACCTTCGCGCCCGGGGCCAGCAGATCCCCAATCGGTGCCGGGCGCCTGCCACATTGATTTACAAACACACAGCCGCGTTCGGCGAGATGCTGGACCGCCTGTGGTCCGAGGTTCCTCGCGACAGAACTCTGGTGCTGTTCCAGGAAGATATGCAGGCGGATACCGCAGCGGTCTATCGCCGCGCCCTAGCGTTCCTGGGTCTTGACGACGACGCCCGGCAGGTCTTTCCCCGGGTCAATGCAGCCAAGAGGCCCCGGTCCAGGCTATTGAGCTATACCATCGCCCGCGGCGGCGCGCTGCGCCAGCTGGTCTCGCGTCCGATCAAGACGGCATTCGGGATAAAATCCCTCGGGGTTACCAAGCGTCTGAAACAGGCGAATTCCGTCCCACTCAGCAAGATATCTTTGCGGCCAGAGTTTGAGCAGGAGATCGCCCAGCATTACGCCGACGAGCTTCGCCAGCTGGCGGCGCTATTTAAGGGTCAGATCCCTAGGCAATTTGGCTGGCCACCGCAGGACAAACCAGCGGCGCCAACACAGCCTGCGCAGATCAGCACGCAAGACGAGGACTAAAGCCAAGCAACTCATTCAATAGCAAGGTGGAAAACGCATGCCAAGACACTACCGAAGCCGCAATAGAATTCTCGTGACCGGTGGCGCCGGATTCCTCGGCTCGCATCTTTGCGACAGACTGCTGGAAGCCGACAACGAGGTGATTTGCGCCGATAACCTGTTCACCGGAACCAAACGCAACATCGACCACCTTCACAACCACCCACGGTTTGAATTCCTGCGCCACGACGTGACCTTCCCGCTCTATGTCGAAGTCGACCAGATCTACAATCTCGCCTGCCCGGCCTCTCCCATCCACTATCAGCATGATCCGGTGCAAACCGCCAAGACCTCGGTGCATGGGGCCATCAACATGCTCGGCCTGGCAAAACGGCTGGGCTGCAAGATCCTGCAGGCGTCAACCAGCGAGGTCTACGGCGATCCGCATATGTCGCCGCAACGCGAGGACTATTGGGGCAACGTCAACCCGATTGGCATAAGGTCCTGCTATGACGAAGGAAAGCGCTGCGCCGAGACGCTGTTCTTTGACTACCACCGTCAGCACAACGTGCCCATCAAGGTGGCGCGGATCTTCAACACCTATGGTCCGCGAATGCATCCCCGCGACGGCCGCGTGGTGTCGAACTTTATCAGTCAGGCGCTGGCCAACGAGCAGATCACCCTCTACGGCGACGGCAGCCAGACCCGTTCATTCTGCTATGTAGACGAGCTGATCGACGGGCTGGTCCGTCTGATGGCCACCGACACGGACGTGGTCGGGCCGGTAAACCTCGGCAATCCGGTGGAGTTTTCGATTCTGGAACTGGCCGAATTGATCATCCGCAAAACCGGATCGAAATCGACCCTGAGCTACCACCCGCTGCCGAGCGATGATCCCACCCAGCGGCGGCCCGACATCAGCCTCGCCAAAGAGCAGCTGAACTGGACCCCGACGATCTCTCTGGACCAGGGTATCGGCTATACCGTGAATTATTTCAGGGACTTGTTCAAACTCTGGAAGCAATAGGGCTTTGGCCATTGCAGCGGCCGTTTACCGCGCGCTCAACCGCGACCGGCGTTAAACTGCTACAACTGGCGAAATTTGCCAAAAATGGCCTGATCAAAGGCACGATAACTGCTACTGTGCAAAAAAAAGAGGAGCAGTGGCAGTGTTGGGAATTCTTCTATTTTGCATTTTGACGGGCCTGGTCTGTGCGGCGACCAGCCTGATCATCTTCGATGCAACGATCTGGATCGCGGTGTTATGGTACGGGGTTGGATGCTGTGCTGGATTGGCCGTTATCATGGAAATTTTCGTATTGGCCAAAACGTCGCGAAAACGGGCAACCGCATCCCTGCGCCCGGAGTAGGGTAAACCGGTCACGTCCAGGCAAGCGGGTTTATCGGCGAGCGGCCCGCGGCTGCAAACAAGGGGTGTCTGGCCGCAGGCTGCTCTCCCCGCCCATGTGCTGGGCGGATTGCAACAGGCATATTCCGCAAATTGAGATCGGTTCAGAGAAGGCGGCGTTACACCGCAGCTGGCTTTTTTCAGGTTCTGATACTGTAGCTGCGCAGCGACGGCAGGTAATAGGGATCCTTCAGGATCAGTTTTTCCACAGCTTCGCGGCTGTCGGCCTCGACGGTCCAGGTCGCACCGGCGACGTCCTGGCTGGGGCGCTGCGCCATCGGCCCAACAACTGGCCCAACAACTGGCCCGACAATGGCCAACTCGGGATGCGCGCGCACATAGGCGACATGCGCATCATGGCGGCTCCTGTCGCCGCGGATCTTGGCCATTTCAGGGGAATCTTGAAAGGAGACTGTCCAGCAGGTCATAGTGAGTATTTTACCTCCAAATGAGTGTGGAGATGGGCGTAAGACATCAAGATGCGTGGCCCGCAAGCCAGCAAAGTAAGCATTGACGGACCTGGCAGAAGCTCTCCCCCATCCACGTAATTGGCCGATTATTATGAGTATAGTTCGGAAGCGAGAAGGGTCCAGACAAGCGCGCCCTCACTGTGAGCGATATGTGAAGTGCGACTCTTGTTGAGCTCAGGGTAGGGGGCTCATCGCATTTCCTCCAATATCTTTTCGCGGAAGACTTCGGCCGGCGTTTTCCATCCAAGGCATTTGCGGGGTGTGTTGTTGAGGCGGTCACTAATTTCCTTGATGTCGTGGTCAGACATTGACCGGATGTCACGCTTCCGCGGCAACCAGCGCCTGGCTCGTCGATTGGTGTTCTCGACTGTGCCTTTCTGCCAGGGTGAAGATGGATCACAAAACCACGTCAGGGTCCCGATCTCGGCTTGCAGATGCGGCCAGGAAACAAACTCGGTTCCGCGATCAAAGGTGATGGATTTACGGGCCATGAAGGGCAGATCTCTGATCGCCTTGATGATCTTGCCCATGACCGGTTTTGTGCGCTTGCTTGGATTCTTCAGCAGCACCGTGAAACGGCTCACGCGTTCAACCAGAGTAGTAACGTTCGTCTGCCCAAGCTTCTGTTTGAACAGGATCAAGTCTGCTTCCCAGTGGCCAAATTGACGCCGGTGGGCCACATCATCCGGGCGAAACAAGATGCTGACATCGCGGTTAAATTTCGGGAGTAGGTGCTTTCTGGCGCGCCGCGGTGTACGTGATTTGCGGTGTGTTGGAAGATACCACCACAGCTCTTTGTTCAGGCCTTCCTTTGAGTAGATGTAGCGATAGATTGTCTCTTGGCAGACCCGCAGTGCTGCGTTGTCGTAAATCATGCGGTTGCCGATCTGCTCAGGTGTCCAACCGTTTTTGAGACGTTCGACCACGTACTTACGTAATGCCCGATGCTTGATCAGTTTACGTTCTCGCGCACGCCGCCCGGACGCCACCAACTGGGCAGCAGCACCGTAGTACCCATCACACTTCGGCATACACGGGTCAGAGAAATGGTTGCGCTTCAGCTCTCGAAATATCGTAGATCGACAACGCTTCAAAACACGTGCCATCTCGTCAACAGGGACCTTTGCGTGTCTCCAGCGTTCTATTCTGCGTCGTTCTGTGATACTAAGTTGGCTATAAACGGTTCCCATGCCGATTCCTCTTGTTAGATAAACTACTGTTTTCTAACAAGAGTCGCAGTTGGGGGTAGCGCGCACCCCCACTACAGATAAAGAATCCCATAATAGTGATTATGTAATATATCAATGTATCGGAGCCGCCGCAGTTTATGGTGTTGCTGTTGAACTGATCCACAATTTCCCTCCAGCTTATGAATAGTCTTTGGGGCCAAACCTAGTGAAGGTTTTGGTGGCAACTTGCCGTAAGGTGAGGCTTTTCTGCACGCGGTGAGACTTTTCTAATGTCACCCTGTTGCGGTATTGAGTGATTGTTTTCTAATATGATCCATCAAAAGTGACGATTTTCGAGGATGGGTGATGAATTTCTACGGCAGAAAGTTACCAGAAGAAGGCCGGGTTGCTGGATATGGCTGGCTCATTGATCAGCTCAAGATGCCCATTCCACTGCCCCAGTGTCTGGCGCTGGTGGCGCGCCACCACCGTCGGTTTTCGACAGCGGATTGGCAGGTGTTCCGGTCCCAGCAATGGCCAGGCGACACTGTCTTTGACCACCTGATTTTTGCAATCAAGAATGAGGGAATTGATCTGAGGGTGCTCGAGAGGGTCACCCAGGTCGTCGAGAGTAGCGAGATTGCCGAGATTGAACGACGGCTTTATGGCTCAACCGGTATTTTTGCCCGCAGGCTGTGGTTTGTCTGGGAGTGGCTGACCGGTCAGCAGCTGGATATCCCCGACCTCGGCAAGGTCAAATACATCCCCGTGCTTGAGGGGGACAAGTATTTCGCGCTGACTGAGGGCGAAAAATCCCCCCGTCATAAGGTCATCAACACCTTTCCCGGTGTGCGATCTTTCTGCCCTTTGATCCGGCGCAGCGCAGCGCTTGAGCGGGCTCTGGCAATGGGTCTTGCTGGCCGGGCGCTGGCCGAAGTTGACCGGGCGCCGACCCATATCATCGGCCGGGCCGCGGCCTTTCTTCTGCTGGATGATTCAAAGGCCTCCTTTGAGATTGAGCAGGAAAAGCCGGGGCCTCAGAGGGCGGCGCGGTGGGCGCGGGCCATCTCGGAGGCGGGGCAACACGATCTGTCGATCGCAGAGCTTGGCCGGTTACAGCAAATTGTATTGCAGGATCAACGGTTCCTGAAAATGGGCATACGTAAGGAAGGCGGCTTTATTGGTCGACATGATCGGCAGACCCAGAGGCCTGAACCGGTCCATATCAGTGCACGCCCTGAGGATCTCGGCGACCTTCTGCAGGGGCTGGCAGCCTATGAAGCGCGGGCCCTGGGCGGCGGCATCGATCCCATTGTGGTGGCGGCGGCGCTGGCCTTTGGCTTTGTCTACATCCACCCCTTTGAGGATGGCAATGGCCGCATCCACAGATACCTGTTTCACCATGTTCTGGCGCGCGGTGGCTTCAATCCGCCGGGCATCATTTTCCCGGTCAGCGCGGTAATCCTGAGACGTATCAATGACTATGAAGCGGTTTTGAAATCGGTCTCTGCGCCGATGCTGGAGCATATCTCCTGGGCGCCGACCACAAAGGGCAATGTCGAGGTGACGGGTGAGACAGCCCATCTCTATCGCTATTTCGATGCCACTGTTCATGCGGAGTTCTTTGCCGACTGTGTGAAGGATACAATTGAGCTCGATCTGCCGCGCGAGATCGCCTATCTGGTCAGTTTCGATCAGTTCAAGTCAGCCGTAGAGGCGCGTCTCGACATGCCGGCCAACCTGGTTGAGCTGCTGAAGACCTTCCTGGCACAGAACGGTGGCCGGTTGTCGGCGCGGGCCCGAAAGCGTGAGTTTCAGGCGCTCACTGCGGATGAGATTGAGGCGATTGAGCACGCCTATGCGATGGCCTGGCCGGAGGATCAAACGGCTTTGGAGATCCCTCAGGCATGACCGCAACCTTGCTGCTTAAGATTGTTCTTGAAGTGACCTACGCAATCCGCAAGAAGCCACTGCATTTCGCGTTCAATCCAGGCAAGTCTGCCGCTGACCATGTTCTTGGTCTTGATAAACGCAAGGCCCCTGCGATCATCGGCAAAGCGATCAAAGCCAGTGGACAGGGCGTTAAAGTGAGCTTTGGCCTCTTCGAGCTGGATGGCAAGATCCTGATGCTGACCACTGAAAATAGCCCATTTAGTCGCCACCGGACAAGTGAAGGCGGCGGTGAAACTGAGTCTGAGCCTGCAAGCTGCTGTCGACAAAGTCTCAACGCAGAAGGCAGCGGTTGCCAAACCACAACAGCCCCGCCAGCCCCGATTGCCTGCTGAAACTGCTGGAACTCGGGGCCGGCCCCAAATCCAGCGGGATCTACACTTCAGAGGATCTGACCCGGCGCTGTGATGCGCTGGCAGCCATCGCCAGCAAGCTGGATGACAGTGCTGCCGCCGGGCTAAAAACGATCCTTGCAAATGGTGGCTTCGGCACCGACCCGGTGGTGTTGGCACAGCTTGTCGGCACCGGTTGTGAAGGCGGTGGCGGTGGCACCGGCGCCAAAGAGCCACAGGTTCTGGTCAACATGATCGGCGAGTTCCGCGGCACCGATGCAGGCAAGTTCAAGGACCTGATGACCACGGCAGGCTTTGATGCCACCAATGATGTCTCTCGACTGCGCAGCGGCGAGATAATCGAAGAGGCCGTGGCCGCGGCACAGAGCATAGACCCTGACAGCTTTGCCGTGCATTATCAGCTCGAGGGCGGATTGCGTATCTCTTGCGGTGGCGGACAGGTCGAACTGGATGATGCCCTGTTCTGGCTGATCCCGGCCCTTTGTTTCGACGCCCCCGTCGAGCTGCAGCACGCGGGTCGCTTTACCCAGGCCGCCTGGAGCAATGGCGATGACTATAAAATGCGCCGCGAGGCTGACAGAAACCAATTGCACGCCCGGTGTGAGGTCGCCGAAGCGGCCCTATTGACCACTTCCTGATCCGGGACGGGCCTAGCGATACAGCAGCGATTGGCCGTTGTGAAAGATGTGGATCTTTGAGGCCGTCGCAGTCAGCCGCAGTTTCTGCCCGCGCAAACCGTTGTGAATCCCTGGCAATTTGGCAATCAGTGGGTCTTTACCCTGACCAGACTTAAAGTAGAGCACCGTCACTTCGCCAAGCGCCTCTACGATATTGACGGTGGCCTCCATCACCCATTGGTGGGTTTTGGTCACCACCATATCCTCTGGCCGCACTCCGATATTGACGCTCAACCCCAGGTCACTGTCGCGGCTGGGCACGTTTGACGTCACCTCGCCACCCGTCGCAAGGCGCAGGGTTGTGATCTCACCAGTGCCGGTGATCTCGGCGGCAAACAGGTTCATCGCAGGTGATCCGATAAATTGGGCGACAAACTCGTTTTCGGGGCGCTCATACAGCTCTAGCGGTGTGCCCACCTGGGCAATGCCTTTGTTGGCCAGAACCACGATCCGATCCGCCAGGGTCATCGCCTCGACCTGATCGTGGGTGACATAGACCATGGTGCTGTCTGGCATCGCCTCTTTCAGTTGTGAAATCTCAATCCGGGTGGCGACGCGCAGCGCCGCATCCAGGTTCGAGAGCGGCTCGTCGAACAGATAGACCTTGGGGTCGCGCACGATAGAGCGGCCAATCGCCACCCGCTGGCGCTGGCCACCGGACAGGGCTTTTGGCAGCCGATCTAACAGCTCGTCCAGTTGCAGGGTCTTGGCGACCCTATCGATAGTGGCGTTGATTTCGGCCTTGGGCTTGCCTGCAATCTTCAGGGCAAATGCCATGTTGTCGCGCACCGTCATATGCGGATAAAGCGCGTAAGACTGGAACACCATGGCAATGCCGCGTTGTGCGGGGGGGATGTCATTCACCACCTGACCGTCGATTTCCAAACTCCCTGAGGAGATCTTCTCCAGTCCCGCAATCATCCGCAGCAATGTGGATTTGCCGCAGCCCGAGGGGCCGACAAAAACAATCAGCTCGCCGCTTTGAATGTCGAGATTGATGTTGTTGAGAACGTTAACCGTGCCGCCATAGGTCTTGGCAAGATCGGTCAATTTCAAATTGGCCATGTAGGTATCTCCCTTTACTCGTTCAGACCCGGCGCGCCAGACAGGGTTGCCAGACAGGGTTGCCATGGCTGTAAGCTCACCACATTGCCTGCTGAAATTTCCGCACTGCCCAGTTCCGCGCCGATCTGCAGCCAGTTGCCCTTGGGCAGGGTCAGTTGGCGGCGCCTGTCGCCAAGGTTGAAAGCACAAAATAGCGTTTCAGAGCCTTGGGTTCTGACAAAACTCAAAACCCCATCTGCGGATTTCATATCTGCCAGCTCACCTTTGATGAGTGCCGGGTTGGCGCGGCGCAATGCAATGGCGCGGCGATAATGGTGCAGGATCGCATCTGGATCGACGTCCTGCACCGCCACCGCCTGGGCCAGATGCTCTGCCCCCAACGGCAACCAGGGCTTGCCAGTTGTGAACCCGCCGCTGGAGTTTGATTTTTCCCAGACCATCGGCGTGCGGCAACCATCGCGGCCTTTGAACTGGGGCCAGAATTCAATGCCGTAGGGGTCTTGCAGGTCTTCAAAAGTGACGTCGGCCTCGCTCAGGCCCAGTTCCTCGCCCTGATACAGGCAGACGGTGCCGCGGAGGCACAGCATCATGGTGGTGAACAGGCGTTGCGCCGCTGGCGACAGATCCCAGCGCGAGGCGTGGCGCATCACGTCGTGGTTGGAGAAGGCCCAGCAAGCCCAACCGTCGGCGGCGACAGTGTTCAACCGGTCAAAGACCTCAAAAATGCGCGTCGCCGTCAACGGCGATTGCTCAAGAAATTCAAAGGCATAACACATGTGCACAAAATCGTCGCCAGCAGTGTACTGGCCTAGGATTTCCAGCCCAAGCTGGGCATCCCCCACCTCGCCCACTGCGGCTTTGTCGGGGTATTGATCCAGCAGGCTGCGGAACCGGCGCAGGAACTCCAGGTTCTCGGGCTGGTTTTTTGAGTACAGGTGCTGCTGGTGGTTATAGGGGTTTACTGAGGGTGCGATGGTGGAATTGCGCAGCTCAAGCGGCAGCGCCGGGTTGTCGCGCAGCTGCTTGTCATGGGTGTAGAAATTGATGGTGTCCAGCCGGTAGCCATCAACGCCCCGGTCCAGCCAGAACCGGGTGGCGTCCAGCAATGCGTCCTGAACGGCCGCGCAGTGAAAGTTGAGATCAGGCTGGGTGGTCAGGAAATTATGCAGGTAATACTGCTCGCGTCGGCTATCCCATTGCCAGGCCGGTCCGCCAAAGATCGACAGCCAATTGTTGGGCGCGGTGCCATCTGGTTTGGGGTCGGACCAGACGTACCAGTCCGCCTTGGCATTGGTCCGGCTGGCGCGGGATTCCGCGAACCAGGGGTGTTGATCCGAGCTATGCGACAGCACCAGATCAATCATCACCCGCAGGCCCAGCCGATGGGCGCTCTCAACCACCACATCAAAATCGGCCAGCGTGCCGAACATCGGGTCCACATCGCAGTAATCACTGACGTCGTAGCCAAAATCCTTCATCGGCGAGGTAAAGAACGGCGAAATCCAGATCGCGTCCACCCCGAGCGAGGCGATATAGGGCAGACGCCGGGCGATCCCCAGCAGATCACCAATGCCGTCGCCGGTGCTGTCTTGAAAGCTGCGCGGGTAGATCTGATAGATCACCGCGCCGCGCCACCAGTCTGGATCGGCGGTTTGGATTGGCTGAGGCGTGATTTGGGCGTCATTTGTCATAGTCGTGTGTCCGTAAAGTCGTGTGTTATTTGACCGAGCCTGCCAGCAGGCCGCGCACCAGGTATTTCTGCATTGCAAAGAAGACCACCAGTGGCACCGAGATGGAGACAAAGGCCGAGGTGGCCAGGATCTCCCAGTTGCCGCCACGGGTGCCCAGCATCTCGACGATCTGTTTGGTCATCACCGTGGTCTCACCGGTTGAATCAATCAGGAACACCAGCGCCACCAGCAGGTCGTTCCAGGTCCACAGGAACTGGAAAATGGCAAAGCTGGCCAGCGCCGGAAAGCTGAGCGGCAGCACGATGCGGGTGAAGATCTGGAAATCGGTGGCGCCATCGACGCGGGCGTTCTCAATGATGTCGCGGGGGATGCCGATCATGTAGTTGCGCAGCAGGTAGATCGCCAGCGGCAGGCCAAAACCGGTATGGGCCATCCAGGCGCCGAGATAGCCTTTGCCGATACCGATCTCGTTGTGAACCTTCAGCAGCGGGATCAGCGCCAGTTGCAGCGGCACCACCAAAAGGCCGACAATGGCGGCGATCAGCAGCGCACGACCGGGGAATTCCATCCAGGCCAGCGCATAGGCGGCAAAGGCGGCGATCAGGATCGGGATGATGGTGGCCGGAATGGTCACTGTCAGGGTGTTGAAAAACGCCTTGGCCATATTGTCGGTGGCGCCACCGCTGATCAGAATGGTTTGATAGTTCTTCAGGGTGAATTCTGGCGGCACCACGGCGGTGATGAACACCCGAGGGCCGCGCTTGCCACTTATTTCAGTGTCACTTTCCAACCGATAATGCCCGTCGGCCTGAACCGTGAGCCGACCACCTTTGCGCAGCTCGCCCTGTTCGCCGGGCTGATAGGCGCTGATGTCACGGGCAGAGGTGCCCCAGGCAGAAATCACCGCGCTTTGTCCGGCTTTGGCGTCAAACAGGCTGCCCTCGATCACATAGAGATCGCCGATCTGGGTCTGAGTGCCGGGGGCGGCCGTGCGCAGGGTCAGGTTTTGCTCGGTTGGGAACAGGGCGCGCCACCAGCCGCCAGAGGAGATCTGATCCGCGGTGCGGAACGAGGAAATGAACAGCCCCAGGGTTGGGAAAATCCAAAGCCCCACCAGCAGCACAACCGAGATGTGCACCGCCCAGGTCAGACCCGATTTTTGTCCGGCAATCGAATTCATCGCAGGTCTCCTTAGCGCATTTCACGGCGGGCGTTGTAGACGTTCCAGATCAGGATCGGCGACACCAGCAGCATGATCACCATGGCGCTGGCCGAGCCGACCCCCCAGTCATTGGCGCGGAACAGTTTGTCGAACATGTAATTGGCCAGCACCTGGGTCTGCCATTGGCCATTGGTCATCGCAAAAACGATGTCGAAGACCTTGAGCACCACAATGGTGATGGTGGTCCAGACCACCACGATGGTGCCGGTGATCTGTGGCAACTTGATGCGAAAGAACACCTGAAACGGGTTGGCGCCGTCAACAATGGCCGCTTCGATGGTGTCTTCGGGCACCCCGCGCAGCGCCGCCGACAGGATCACCATGGCAAAGCCGGTCTGGATCCAGATCAGCACCGCCATCAGGAAGAAGCTGTTCCAGAACGGAATGGTCAGCCATTGCTGCGCCTCGGCACCGCCAAAATAGATATAGATCGCATTCAGCACGCCGATTTGTTCGGTGCCCGGCGGGCGGGCGTCATAGACCAGTTTCCAGATCACCGCCGCCCCGACAAAGGAAATGGCCATCGGCATGAATATCAGTGACTTGGCAATGTTGCCCCAGCCAATACGGTCGGTCAGCTGCGCCGCCAGCAGGCCAAAGGCGGTTGATCCTGCAGGCACCACCAGCAGCCAGAGGAAGTTATTGCTCAGTGCCTCCCAGAATTTATCCTCGCCCAGCATCTGGCGGTAATTGTCCAAGCCGACAAAGGCAGAGCCGCCGCCGGGCAGACGTTCCGTCAATGACAGGCGCAGGGTCTCAAAAACCGGATAGGCCAGATACAGCCCCAGCGCCAGCAGAGCAGGCAGCAGGAACAGCCAGGGCCGGATGATATTGGCGCGGCGAATATTGCGGGCGATATGGGTGCCGCGGGCGGGAAATATCACCTGATCCAGGATGATGTTGGACAGGTAGAAATAGCCAACGCAGCCGCCGACACCAAAGGCGATGGTCAGAAGTCCTTGCAGGGCTGGATGCATATCGGGGTCCACGCGGTGACTGGGTTGCAGTAAGGCCGCCCGACAAAACAGGGCGACCTTTGGTTTATGGGTGCTGCGCTTACTTCAGCGCATCCCAGGATTTCTGGATGTCGGCCGCCGCATCGGCAGCTGATTTGCCACCGGCATAATCCACCATGCCGGTCCAGAACGATCCGGCACCAACACCGCCCGGCATCAGATCCGATGCGTCAAAGCGGAAAGTGTCAGCTGACAACAGGATTTCTCCCATCTTTTTAAGGGTTTCGGTGGCGTAGACCTCGGTGTTCACCCCCTTGTGTGGCGTCAGGAAGCCCTGCTGCGCCATCCACAACTCGTGCGCGATGGGGGATTTGAGGAATTCCATCAAAGCCCGGGCACCTTTGGAGTCATTGGTGATCGACCACAGGGTCCCTGCCCCCAGAACCGGACTGCCAAGATCCTTTTCGGCGTAGGCCGGGAAGTAGAAGAAATCAGCGTCTGCGCCCACTTCGGTCCCGTCCGGAAAGAAGGCCGGAATGAACGAGGCCTGACGGTGCATCAAACACTGCGCCGGGCTGGAGAACAGCCCCTTGGGGCTGTCACGGAAATCGGTCGAGGCAACAGCAGCGGCCCCCCCCGAGACATAGTCATCGTTACGGGCAAAATAGCCAAACTCTTCGATGGCAGCGACAACGCGGGCGTCGGTGAAGGGGATCTCGTTTGAGACCCATTGGTCATAGACCGCAGGCGCCTGGGTGCGCAGCATCAGGTCTTCGACCCAGTCAGTGGCTGGCCAGCCGGTGGCGCCGCCAGATCCCAGACCAATACACCAGGGGGTGTTGCCGTCGGCGACCATCTGATCTGTCAGCGCCTTCAGGTCTTCCATCGAGGCGGGCACATCATAGCCAAAGTCCTCAAAGTTTTCGGGCACGTACCAAACCAGCGATTTCACATCGATCTTGAAGAACATGCCGTAGAGATCGTCACCGCCATCCGGGCCGGCGAAGGTGCTGAGATCCACCCAGGAGCTGCCAGCCGCATAGTTGTCACGCACCCAATCAGCGGTGTCGCTGCCCAGCGGCGCAAGAAAGCCGCGCGATGCCATATCTGCGGCAAGTCCGGGCTGCGGGAAGATTGCAACGTTGGGGGCTGAACCGGCTTCGGCATCCACCATGATCTGCTGCTCAAAGCTGTCAGAGCCGACATAGCGAATGTCAGCACCGGTGGCCTCGCCAAAATAGGCCAGTACGTTTTCGGCCAGCTCCTGATCCGGGCCCAGCCAGGGACCAAAGACAGTGACCTGTTCCCCGTCCAGTTGCATCGACTTCAGGGCCTCATAGCTTTGCCAGTTGAAATCACCCTCTCCAACTGGAAACAGCATTTTACCCTCGGCGTAAGCCAGCCCCGACGACAGTGCTAAGATACCCGCTGCTGCGAGAAGCTTGGTTTTCATGATTGATCCTCCCTTACCGCGCTGACCCAGCGCATGGTCTAGTCCGGCTCTGGCACATCATCCAAAGCGATTTGGTAATGGAAAAGTTCAGGATTCCATTGGCTCTGTCAATGGTGAATGTAATTTGGGCATAAAAATAACAGGCTCATCAGCCGCAACTATCTGGATAATGCGCTTTGACCTGGCCTGGTCAGCAGGTTAAGTTGGCAAAATTGATAGCGCTTTGGAAAACACAAATGAACCTCAAGGATCTGGCTGCCCTTCTTGGATTGTCACAAACCACGGTGAGCCGGGCGCTGAACGGCTATCCCGAAGTCAGCGAGGCAACCCGACAACGGGTTGCGGCGGCGGCGGAAAAACACAGCTACCGGCCAAATACCCGCGCCAAGGGGCTGGCCACCGGTCGCGCAATGGCGATCGGCCATGTCATCCCAATTTCTGCGCAGCACGAAATGGTGAACCCGGTTTTTGGTGATTTCATTGCCGGAGCCGGTGAGGCTTATGCGGCGGCGGGCTACGACATGGTGCTGTCCCTGGTGCAGGACAATCAGGAGGAGCGGGTTTATCGCGACATGTTTGCCAAGGGCAACGTCGACGGCATCGTTGTCCACGCGCCTGAGATGCGGGATCGACGCATTGCTCTGTTGCTGGAAATTGGCTTGCCTTTTGCCGTTCACGGTCGCGCCTCAGAGATCACAACCCCTTACAATTGGCTGGACGTGAACAACAAGAGCGCCTTTCAGCGGGCGACGGATTTCCTGATTGACCTGGGCCACCGGCGCATTGCTCTGCTCAACGGTCTTGAGACCATGGATTTTGCCCACAGACGCCGGGCTGGCTATGTTGAGGCCTTGTTGAGCCGTGACCTTGCCGTCGATCCACAGTTGATGCGAAGCGAAGAGATGACTGAAACCTACGGCTATCAGGCGGTGCGCCAGATGATGAAGCTGGCCGAACCGCCAACCGCCTATCTGGTGTCGTCAATGATCTCGGCGATCGGCGTACGGCGGGCAATTCACGACGCCGGGCTGGTCATGGGGCGGGATATATCCGTCATCACCCATGACGATGATCTGTCCTATCTCAGAAACGGTGACGATGTCGCGCTGTTTACCGCAACCCGCTCCTCGGTGCGCGACGCCGGGCGGCAGCTGGCACAGATTCTGATCGAGCAGATCTCTGATCCCCAGCATGCCCCAAGAACCAAATTGCTGGAGGCAGACCTGACAGTGGGACGCTCCACCGGTGCAAATACGCAAGGCCGCTGATGCAAGGCCCCTGCCCCTGCCCCGGCAGAGCTCGGCGCCAGTTGCCGTTTCCGGCTCAACATCGCTTGGAGTTTTTGATCTTCACGGTCAAACGGCGCCGCACCCTCTGACCGTATTTGATAATCCATTGGCACCTGCCCTCTGGCTATGAAATCGGAGCCTCAGGCCTTAAAGGCCCAAAACCTGGTATTTGCCAAAACTCAAGGCATTGAAAACTAACAGGTTTTGGGATTGTCAGCTGACAATTTCAGCCCATTACTGGCGGCAGACAGCGCATTTAGCATTGGCAGCACTGAAAACTGACCTGATCGGGCCTTTTGCGTCAATCGCCGCAGATAGGCGCCGGGACTGCGAATATCACCCAATCGCTGCAGAATGCATAACACCACCGTCGCCGCCTGCCGTCGTCCCATAGCCGCGCGGGCCTCTTGCAGCACCGGCAGATCAATACCTATCATCGGCGACAGGTTCTCGGTCACCCGGTCCAGATCCTGCCATTGGTGCACCGGCTCTGGGTAAAAACTCTGGAATTCGGGGCAAGCGTTGAGAACCTGCGCAAGATCTGCCTCAGTCTTGGCTTTCTTAGCTTGCTTGGGTTTTTCCGTGTCGCTGGCCTTGGCGATTTGGTGAGCGTCCCTTTCAGAGTCAAAAGTATATTCTATTGAATCCTGTATGTGCCGCTCATTATGGCTGTCAGCGGCGCTCATTTTAGCAAACGCGGTTTCTTCGACGGCAGCGACCTGTTGGCTGCACTGCACTGTGACGGCCTCTTGCAACTGCTGGTGCAAAGCGATGAGTGTGGCCTCGTCAGGCTTGCGGCGCAGGCTGAGACGGGCCTCTTCAAGCAATGATGAGGCGGCGCCCTGCCCGGCCTCGATCAGCGCCAGCCGCAGAGCGGCAATATGGTCGCGCAGGACCCTTAGGCGCTGTTGTTGCAGATCGGCCTGGTGGGCCACCAAGAACAGCTGCTGCGCATGGCGCGCCAAGGGCGACAGATCAAAGCCAAAGGCCAGCGATATACCCTGCCCCACCCGACGGGCAAACCGCTTGCCATTGGGGCTGCTGTGACGGCTGACAATACCAAGTGTCACCAGCTGTGACAGGTGCCGCCTGAGGGTGCTTTCGGGCATGCCGTTAAGCCGGTCTGACAGGGTGCGGTTGGAGGGAAACACAATGGCGCTTCCCGGCTCAGATGTGATGTCACGATCGGGCAGAAACGTCATCAGTGCCTTGAGCACCGTCAGGTTGCGGTGGGACAGGTCAAAGTCCGGCGCCGCTTTGGTCAGCGCCGCCAGCAGATCCCATTTGTCAAAATCACTCTGGGTGGGGGCGGCTTGGTCTGGCGTCAGGACATAGGTCTCTGACCGCCCAAACGGCGTTTGGGTCGTATTCTGCATATTTAATTCACGATAGGCATAGTTTCCCCGGCTCCACGCGATACGCAGAGTTGACAGATATGATTCGGAGCGGCTATTTCAAAGGTGCGAAGATTGATAATGGCCTTCCGGGATGATCATCCTGGGGGGCTTTTATTTTGCCGTCTGCTCGTGCCTCCTCTGTGTTGCACTTGGTTTTTGTCAGTCGTCTGTCCGCTGATCTTTCCAACGGTTGTGAAGCTCGCTCACCAGGGCCTCGGCATGGGTGTTGAACCACTCGTCAAAGCCGTCAGCGGTGCGCGATGGGATGTTCAGGGTCAGGCCTTTGGTGGTCTTGCGCAGATCCGCCAGCGCCTTGCCATCGTCGCTGCGCAGGGTGCGCGGTTTGGCGCGGGCAGGGGGGGTCACCTGCGCCTCTGGCTTGGTCTCGGCAGCAGCCAGCACCGCCTCAAACCGCGCGTCGGATTCCAGCGTCAGAAATTCGGGGCGGCTCATCAGGGCGGCAGCGCGGCTGGCACCGCCGGCTAGCTCACGGGCCTTGGCCAGCGCCATCCAGCGTTCGCGACCAATACCAGGGGCCGAGCCGATCTGGCGCAGAAAGGGCAGCGGGAAGGCGGTTCCCACCTTCAGCATCCGCGACACCATGGGCTGGTCGATTGACAGGGCGGCGGCAATTGTCTGCCGTTCATAACCCGCCTCTTGCAGCTGGGCCGCGAATGAGGCTTTTTCGATAAACGACAGATCCTGCCGCGAGGTGTTTTCCTGGCCCTGGGCCATCACCAGCGCATGGTCATCCAGTTGCCGCACCAGCGCCTTGACCGGTTGGCCCAGGCCCTTGAGCGCCTGCAAGCGGCGGCGGCCATAGACGATTTCATAGCGCCCGGTCTGTTTGGGGTGCGGCCGCAACAACACCGGCACCTGCTGACCATAGATGCGCAGGCTTTCGGTGAGCTGCCTTTGGGCGCCGCTGTCCAGCCCAAGACGATCCTCATAACCGGCGTCGTCGATCAGCGCGCAGTCAATCTCCTGTACGGCGTTTTCCTGCAGCTTGGTCAGCGACGATTGCAGCGCCCCAACTGCGCCGCGCGGCCTCATTCTGGCGATTGGCGCGGCGGGTTTAGCGGCGGGCTTGTCGGTTGATTGAGCGGCCAAGCCGGTTGGTTGGCTTGTGGGCTTGTTGATTGCGGTAGTGAGAATGCCTTTGCGGGCCATTAGCGACTCCATGCCTGTTGCAACAGCGATTCAATCTCATCGTTGACTTGATTCAGTGAATCTACCGCGCGGTCATAGGTGTTGCGGTGGAATTGTGAGCGATCCACCTCGTAGATGGTCTGCTGGGTCAGGCCGGCATCCGAAATCGCGGTGGACTTGAGCATCGAGCCGATCATCACCTCGTCCTCGAACAATTGGCGCAAAAAGGCCACCACCTGCTGCTGCGGGCCGTCATTGGGCTCGTACCGGTTGATCAGAAAGCGCAGGAAATCGAACTCCATGCTGGCGCCGGCATTGGAGACAACGTCGAGCAATTCAGCGCTCATTTGCAGGAACTGCGACATCGAGGCGACATCGAGCATATTGGGCACCACGGTGATCAGCACCCCGGTAGAGGCACAGAGCGCCGACATGGTGAGGTAGCCCAGTTGCGGTGGGCAATCAAAGATGATCACATCGTAATTGGCTTCGACCTCTTGCAACACCGCCGCCATCCGGGCGAAGAACGCCGGCTGCAGATTGTTCATCAGCGCCTGCGGTGTTTCATGCTCAAATTCCTGCAGGATCAAACCACCCGGCGCCAGGTCGATGCCGGTGAAATAGGTCTGCTGGATGATCTGTGACAGGGGCAGGGGGTCATCATAGCGGATGGCGTCGTAGAGGGTGCCGGACTCCAGAAAATCCACCTCGGGTCGATAGCCAAACAGCGTCGTCAGCGAGGCCTGAGGATCGACGTCCACCGCCAGCACCCGGTATCCTTTCAGCGCCAGTCGCTGGGCTGTGTGGATGGCGCTGGTGGTCTTGCCCGAGCCGCCCTTGAAGTTCAGGAAGGACAGCACCTGGACCTTGTCGCCGTCGCGCCGGCCGCGCAAATAGGTGCCTTTGACCTTGGCGGTGCTCTCCAGGATCTTGCGGATTTCTAACAAGTCGGCGGCGGAATAGTGCCGCCGTCCACCCGGCGTTGTGTGCACCTCGGGGACCCGGTCCTCAAAATGCAACTTGCGCAGAAAGCTGGTTGAGATGCCCAGCATCTCGGCGGTTTCGCCGGCACTGAACAGCCGCAATTCCTTTCTTGCATCCGGCGCAAAATTCTTCAGCATATGCTCATTGAGCGCCGCAGACAGATTCTGGGCATTCTCACGGATACGTTGATTGATGTGGATTGCTGCTGCCACGAACTGCCCCCTCAGAGTAACGCTGTTTTCCGTCAGCGCATTGTTTACCGTTTCTTTAAGCAAGCGGCGCGTGGTTTGACAACTAATAATTGCAGTTGAGGGCCTGCCTGGTTGTATTATGGGCCGCCTAAGTTTTGATCGCGGCTGCGATTTTTCCCTGTAACTTATTGAAAATAATTAAATTAAAACGCTTGGTCAGTCAATTTCACCGATCCCTTCAGGCTGTCAGAAAGTTTTGGGCCTTGTGGATAACTGTTGTTTTCAGGCTCGGGTCCGAATCAAGGCTGGCGCCAGACTAAGGCAATGTATCAGCCCCGGCGGCTGGGGCGCTGAAAGGCCAATCCGCAATAACGGATCTTTTAGTGCGGCGGTGCAGCATTACCCAAATATAGACCAAAAATATATAAAACCCTGCTGTTCAATAAGTTCTTGATTCAGAGTTCATCAGCGGCAATCTCTTGGAAACATTGGAAAACAACTGCTAACCCTTACATATCGGGTGCTTAAAGTTACATATGGGGTGTTTTAACTTACATTTTGGGTGCTTTGAAAAACATTTGGGGATCGCCGCCCTTCATGTTTTGGCTGCGCGTTAAAGCTTACATTTTGGGTGCGATCAGATTGCTTGCTGGCTTGGCCAAACTTACCTAGGGTTAAGGGACTAAGCACCGTGGTAAGAAATGAGCGAAAGCAAAAATGGCCCGAACCGCCAGCGCATTCGCTTCTGGCTATCGTACGCTTGAAGCGCGCCCCAATACAGATTCCCTGATCAAGCCCGGTGAGCTTGTGGACCTGATCGAGGTGACGCCGCTCACTCTGGTCGACCGTCGCATCTACAATCAACTGCTGGACCATGCCTGGGACAGGATTGACCAGCCGGTGACCCATGTGATTTCCAAATCGGCGCTGCGCGGCAGTCACAATTCCAATGATCGGGTTGGCGAGTCGATTGAGCGGCTGATGATGGCCATCGTGCGGGTGGCGGTGACCCGCGACGGTGCGTCGGCGGTGGAACGGGTGCAGCTGCTGGGCGGTAATGTTGAAACCCTGAGCCGCAACGGGCTGCTGGAATATGAGATCCCGCAGCGGCTGCGTCGTATCCTCCAGGAGTCGACGGTGTTTGCCCGATTGCAGCGCAGGGTGATGTTTGCGCTGACCTCGAAATATGCGCTGACGCTTTATGAGATGGTGCAAAAGCGCGGCAACCTGCGCTGGCGTGCCTCTGAACGGTTCACCCTGGCCGGGTTGCGCGGCATTCTGGGGGTGCCCAAGGGACGGCTGACAACCTGGTCGAACCTGCGCCTGCGCGCCATTGATCCGGCGGTGCAAGAGGTCAACCGGCTGTCGGATTACCAGGTTGAAATCCTGCCGTCCAAAACCGGTCGCAGCGTCACCCATGTGGAGCTGCATTGGCGCCGCAAAGACCGCAGCGGCGCTGGTCCCGACACCTCACCAGTGGCTGCCAAGCCGCGACCGGCCTGGCTGGACCGGCAGGGGCCGCCGCTGGCCGCGCAAACCTATGAGCTCGCCCGCAGACGCCATGGCGGCTATGATATCTACACCGTTGAGGCCGAATGGCGCCGTTGGGCCAAGGACAAACCCCCGGCCAAGGACCCGGACCGGGCCTTTCTCGCCTTCCTCGCGAAATTCGCCGCAGCGCATCCCTTATGACCAAATAGGCTGGCCGCCAGCTGCCAGCCGGAGGGCGGGGGCGCTGTCACCGGTGGACCAAAATACCGTGCAGCGGTTCTGTGCTTGGCCAATTAGCCTTTGGACTATTTTGGAGTATAAGGGCCACAACCGACTCCGGTCCGGTACAGCGCAAATGCAGGCCTATTATGACAAACACCCTATACAAAAACGGTTTGGACGAGTTGCGGGGGATCCGTCGTCGCAGTCGCAACCTGTATTGGTCTGTCGGGCTGTTCAGCTTCTTTGCCAATATGCTGATGCTGACCGGGCCTTTGTATATGATGCAGGTCTATGACCGGGTGCTGGGCAGCCGCTCTGAACAGACGCTGGTGGCGCTGTCGCTGCTGGTGGTGTTTCTCTATGGCATGATGGGGCTGCTGGATTATTCCCGGGGTCGGATCATGGCGCGGGTTGGGGCGCGGTTTCAGGCGGCGCTGGACCGGCGGGTGTTTGATGCGATGATCCGGCGTTCAGCGCTGACTTCGGACCCGGTGGCGCAAACCGGCCTGTCTGATCTGGAATCGGTGCAGCGGCTGATGGCCTCGCCGGTGCTGATGGCCGGGTTTGATATGCCGTGGACGCCGATATTCTTGGCTGGCATTGCGCTGTTTCATCCCTGGCTGGGGCTGCTGGCGGTGGGCGGCGGCGCGGTTCTGGTTTTGATCGCGCTGCTGAACCAGCTGTTCTCAAGGGCGCCGCAATTGCAGGCAAGCCTCGCCTCGCACCGGGCTGGCATGATGTCCGAGGAAATCCGCAGCGAAGCCGAGATGATCCAGTCCATGGGCATGCGCGGCGCCGCCTTTGGCCGCTGGAAGGTGGCCCGCGACACGGCGCTGGTGGAAACCATCTCGGCCAATGATGTCGGCGGCAGCTTTACCTCGCTGACCAAGACGCTGCGGCTGTTTCTGCAATCGGCGATGCTGGGGCTGGGCGCCTATCTGGTGTTGCAGGGTGAGGTATCGCCCGGCGCGATGATTGCCGGCTCGATCCTGATGGGGCGGGCCTTGGCGCCGATTGAACTGATGCTGGGGCAATGGGCGCTGGTTCAGCGCGCCCGCAAGGGCTGGGCCAGTCTGGCGGAGCTGCTGACCAAGGTGCCGCAGGAACAAGAGCGGCTGGCGCTGCCCAAGCCCAAGGCCCGGCTGGAGCTGCAGGCGGTGACGGTGGTGCCGCCGGGAGAAAAGACGCCGCAGTTGCGCAACGTCACCTTCAAACTGCAGCCGGGGCAGGCGCTGGGGGTGATTGGCCCTTCGGGCTCGGGCAAGTCGACATTGGCGCGGGCGCTGACCGGCGTGTGGCGGGTGGCGGCTGGCACCATCCGGCTGGACGGGGCGGCGCTGGATCAATATGCGCCCGATGTGCTGGGCCAGCATATCGGTTACCTGCCGCAGCGGGTGCAATTGTTTGAGGGGACAATTGCGCAGAACATTGCCCGCCTGGCGGAGACGCCGGAGGCTGAAAAAGTGGTCGCCGCCGCCAAGAAAGCAGCGGCGCATGCGATGATTACCAAGCTGCCCGACGGCTATGACACCCGGATCAAGGCGGGGGGGGGGCGCCTGTCCGGCGGCCAGATGCAGCGGATTGGCCTGGCGCGGGCGCTTTATGATGATCCGGTGATCCTGATCCTGGATGAGCCAAATTCAAACCTGGACAACGACGGGTCGGTGGCTTTGAACGCCGCGATCAAACAGTTAAAATCCGAGGGCAGATCAGTGCTGATCATGGCCCACCGGCCTGCGGCGATACAGGAATGTGACCTGCTGCTGGTGCTGGATCAGGGCAATCAGACCGCCTTTGGCCCCAAGGACCAGGTGCTGCGCCAGATGGTGGTGAACCATGAGAAGATCCAGAAAACCGCAGCAGCGAGGCAGGCCCAATGACGCAAGAAACCACATGGTCGGCCCGGCGTCCGGTTTTCATCGGTATGCTTGGCCTGTTGCTGCTGGTCGGCGGCTTTGGCACCTGGTCGGTGCTGTCGTCGATTGCCGGCGCGGTGGTGGCCAGTGGCCGCATTGAGGTCGATCAGAACCGCCAGGTGGTGCAGCATCTGGATGGCGGCATCGTCTCGGAAATCCTGGTGCAGGAGGGCGACGCGGTGGCCGAGGGCGCCTTGTTGCTGCGCCTTGATGCCAGCCGGCTGAGCTCGCAACTGGTGATCACCGAAGGCCAGTTGTTTGAGCTGACCTCGCGTCGGGGGCGGCTGGAGGCGGAACGCGACAGTGCCGCTGCCATTGTCTTTGATGCGGACCTTATTGCGCTGGCTGCAACCCGACCCGAGGTTGCGGAGTTTATGGCGGGGCAAGTGCGATTGTTCCTGGCCCGGCAGGATTC
>NZ_CP127249.1 GCF_030285785.1 Parasedimentitalea psychrophila
ATGGCTGAAACAACAACAAACGCATCACCGAATTCCTACCGTCCAAAGCGGCATGTGGATCTTGCGGATGTTGTCGCCGATAACGCCTATGTCGTGGCCAACCTTGCGAGTCATAAACAGCGCGGGCTGGAGTGGGCCATTCGCGCCCGCTGGATTGCGATGCCTCTTATCGGGGTGATGTTGATCTTTATAAACCCGTCCTGGGATGTTCTCTACTATCACGGGGTACTGGCCTTGCTGTGCCTGAATGGCTGGCTGATGGGCCGCTTGGGGAAAGTGGGCCGGTCAAAGGCAGAGCTGTTTTTGATCTTTGTGGACCTGTTGATCATGACCTTGGGCATGGTGCTGCCAAACCCGTTTGCGCCCCAGGATTTTCCGATCGCAATACAGTACCGGTTCGATAACTTCATTTATTTTTACGTCATTTTGGCGGCTGGCACATTGGCCTATTCCTGGCGCACGGTGATCGCCATTGGCACCTGGACGGCGGGACTATGGATGACAGGCGTCGTCCTGGCCTGGTGGCTGTCGCCAGTGGATGAGCCGCTGAGGCAACAGGCGGCTGATGTCTTTGGCGACAACGCGATGCTGAAGCGGTTCATGGATCCAACCGACTTTATGATTCATCTCAGGGTGCAGGAGGTGGTGGTTTTTGTCATCGTCGCGGTGATCCTTGGGTTTTCCGTGCGCCGGTTCAATGCGCTGTTGATGAACAATGCCAGCCTGACCCGGGAGCGGACCAACCTGTCGCGATATTTCTCGCCCAATGTGGTGGAGCAGCTGTCGCAAAACGATGAGCCCCTGAAACAGGTGCGCAGGCAGGATGTGGCGGTTCTGTTCATCGACATCATCGGCTTTACCCGGCTGGCTGCCGGGCTGGATGCCCTCGATGTGATCGAGCTGCTGCGCGGGTTTCATGGTCGGATGGAGCGCGAGGTGTTTCGCCACCATGGCACGCTGGACAAGTATCTGGGCGATGGGCTGATGGCCACCTTTGGAACCCCGATGGCGGGCACTCAGGATGCCACCGATGCCCTGGCCTGTGCGCAGGACATGATCTCGTCGCTGGAGCAATGGAACCTGGTGCGCCGCCGTGCGGGGGACCCCGAAATCCGCGTTGGCATCGGTGTTCACTTTGGCGAGGCGGTCTTGGGCGACATTGGCGCCAACCGATTGGAATATGCAGTGATCGGCACTGCCGTAAATGTCGCGGCACGCCTGGAAGTTATGACCCGAGAGTTGCAATCGGACATCGCGATAAGCGACCGGCTCCGCCAGCAAATTCAGATGGAGAATATCGAGGTCGCTCTGCTCGATCCGTTTATCCAGCAGCCTGATCAAGAGATTCGCGGTCTGGATCAACCGATGAGCGTCTGGACATCGCGCTGATCCATAGCCGCTTCAGCACGCCGGAAAATGCGCATTTTGGATGGGTCCCGGCCGTTTCCTGATCTACCTCCATTTTTGCGACAAATTAATATCTTATTGAGCCATGGGCTTGTGTGGTTTCCGCAGCGACGCATGGCGGACAGTAACTCAATTGAAACCACAAGTTGTAAATATCCCACCTACAACCAGCTAGGGATGAATGCTATGACAACTGAAGCGCGGGACCTGATACGTACATGGTTTGATTTTGGCGACGAGAATGCAAAAACTCTGGCGGAGCTTGGTCAGATCCTGCGGCCAAATTTCGACCAGATTTTGGATGAGTTCTATGAGGTGATTTTAAATCGACCGGAAACCGCCCAGTTTTTTGAGGCTCCGGGTCTGATCGAACATGCCAAAGCCGCCCAGAAATCCCATTGGGAATGTCTGTTTTCAGGCAAATTTGACAGGAAGTATCTTGAGTCCGCCGAACGGGTCGGCCGTGTTCATTTCCAAATCCAGTTGCCGTTTCTGCTTTATCTTGGCGGCTATTCAGAGGCTGGGTCCAAAATGCTGAATCTGGTTCTGAACCGGGGTCGACTGGGCAGCAAAAAGAAAACTGCACAACAGGCCGCGCTTTTGATGCGGGCGATGATGGCGGATTGTGAACGGGTGATTGACGCCTATTTTCAGGCACAACAGCAAGAACAGACACGGGCGATGACCATCATGACGGATGGGATCAAACAGCTGGAACAAGGGAATCTCACTCATAAAATCCGCAAGGACGAAGGCGGTGGGTTTCCAGATAAATTCGACACCATACGCATATCATACAACACTCTGATTGACCGGTGGTGCAGCACCATCGGATCGTCGACAACCAGCGCCCATTCCGTTGACGAAAAAATGGCCTCGACCTCTCAAATGACCCGCGATCTGGCTGACCGGTCCGAACAACAGGCCGCAACTCTGGAGGAAGCGGTCGCCGCGGTCAGCCAGATATCTGCAAACACCAAGGACACCAGCGCCATGGTGTTCAAGGCGTCCAAAAAGTCGGAACAAAATCACCAGGACGCGGAAAGGGGCGGCGCCGTGGTCAAACAAGCAATTGAGGCCGTTGTCCGAATTGAAGAATCCTCCGAGCAGATTGCCAAATTTGTGGACGTGATTGATGACATCAGCTTTCAGACCAATCTTTTGGCGCTGAATGCCGGGGTCGAGGCCGCACGAGCCGGGGATGCTGGACGTGGGTTTGCTGTTGTTGCCTCAGAGGTGCGGGCGCTGGCCGCACGGGCATCGCAATCGGCAAGTGAGATCAAGTCGCTGATCGCAGCAAGCACAGTCCAGGTGCGCGAAGGCTGTGAATTGGTCCGACAGACAGGTGAAAGCCTGAAGGGCATCCGCATGGGCGCCGGTTCTGTGTCAGATCTGATGGAGGAAATCGCCGAGGTCATTTCTGCCCAGTCACAGAGCCTGGTTGAGGTCGACGCCAGTATGACGGATTTAGGCCGCACCACACAGGACAGTGCGGCTTTGGCCTCCAAGGTCTTTGAAACCACAGCCGGGTTGGCTGCAGATTCGGCGGCCCTCAAGCAAAACATGGACGGCTATAGACTCAGAACAAGTGACAGCACCGAAAGACTTATGGATCTGGAATATGAAAAAGCAGAGCGAGCCGGATAAAATGCCTCACTGCGGGACTGCCATTGTGACCGAAAGACCCGCGCCCTTGGGGGTTTTTTGGGAAATCAAAAATTGATCCTGACCTAAGTCTATTCAGTGAGGGTTCAGGATCGCCACTTAGCCCGCCTCCATTCTATCTTGGAGTGGTGCGGCGATGTTCAGAATTTTTGGCTTAACGAAGAACGGACTTGTTCTGTTTGGGGTGTTGCTTTCTATCCTCTGTGGCCGTGGTCAGGTTGAACGCACGGGCGACTATCTGCAAATTGCACTGCCTGTGGCGGCATTTGCCTGTTCTGTTTCAAATGGCGAAGCCCTCAACACGTTCCTGCGGTTTGTCTTGGTTGAAGGGGTTGTTCATGGCACCAAGAGGGGCTTGGATGCTGCGCCGATTAACCATCGACCCGGCGGTGGCCTGCAGGGGTTCCCCTCGGGTCATACGGCGGCGGCCACATTTGGCGTCAGCAGCCTGGTAAACAGCTGTGTGAAGAAAAACCCCTGGGTCCAGGGCGCAGTCATTCTGAGCGGCGGCTACGTGGGGGCATCCCGCATCGAGGTGGGGGCACACTTTCTGTTTCAGGTTGTCGCGGGCGCCCTGCTGGGCTGGCTGGGGGAACGGTCCTCAATGTTGTTTCGGATATTGCGGATTGTTACGCTTCGCCGGTATCGGCAGTTTGCACGTAGATTGATTTTGACCAGACTGTGAAGCAGGGCACATCATTGTCCTGGCCATATTGGCGGCGGAGTCGGCGCCCCACTGAAGGGGCGGATCCAAACGGGCTTAAGGTGGGCTTCAGGTTTCAGAGCGAGGAGAGCGCATTGCCGCTGCCTCTGGAGCCAAAATGAAACCGCCAAGCCTTGCGATCATTATCATCACCTTGAACGAAGAGCAGCGCCTGCCTCTGCTGCTTGGAGATTTGCAACGCCAGACATGGACCGATTTTGAGATCATACATGTTGATAGCAACAGCACCGATCAGACCCTGCGACGATCCGCCCAGATCTCGGCCCAGTTTGCTCATTACCGTATCATCGATATGCAACAGCGCGGGGTCAGTCTGGGCCGCAACATGGGCGCCCGGCAAGCCCGGGCAGACCGGCTGCTGTTTCTGGATTCTGATACACGCCTGGCGCCTGATTTTCTGGAAACCGCCCTGCAAGAGCTACAGCAGCGTGATCTGGGGGTTGGTATTGTCTGCATGGCGACAGATGGATTGGCCTTTCGCCACCGGGTCAGTTTTGGTTTGTTCAACGCAGGCATTCGCCTAACATCACATTTCTTTCCAACAGCAATTGGCGCCTGCCTGTTTTCCGCGCGTGAAATCCATGCCGAAATAGGCGGTTTTGACGAGCGGTTGAGGCTTTGTGAAGACTGCCATTACGTGCTCAAGGCATCAAAGGCGCAGCGGTCCACCGTCGGGGTGCTGCGCAGCCGGTTTGATTTTGACCCCCGGCGTCTGGATCAGGACGGATTTCTGCGAACCGGTTTCACTTATTTTCGGGCCAATCTGTACAGATTTTTCCGGGGCGAGCTGGTGCACAATCAAATCCCCTATGAATTTGGTCATTATCGGTCGGGTCCCCATGATTGAAACACTCGCGCAATTCGGAAATATGCTGCTGTATCCCGCTGTCGCCCTGATCGCCTATTTTGACACGCTGATCGGTGTCGGCTTTTTTGTGTTTGGCGAAATTGCCTTTGTCACTGCCGGCGTGCGATGGGCTGCAACCGGAGACATCTGGATTGTAATATTGGTCCTATGTGCTGCCTGCTCTGGTGATCTGACAAGTTTCGGACTGGGGCGGCGGTATGGCGCGCGCGCCGCGTCCCGATGCCTAAAGCCACTAAGTCGCAGGCGTCAGTGGCGCAGGGCGCGTCGGTTGCTGATGCGGTATGGCATCGGCTTTGTGATCGTGGCCCGTTTGCTGGGGCCGGTGGCTTGGATCACCCCATTCCTTGCGGGATCACTGGCCATGCCGGCTCGCCGGTTTGCCCTTGCAACAGTTCCAGCCGTCCTGATCGGAGCTGGCCAGTTTGTCCTGTTGGGGTATTTTGGGGCGAATGCAGGCCCGCTGTTGCAACGGGCATATGCATTTTTGAGTGACCATATGGGGATATTTGCCATGGGGTTTGCCATTTTCTGCGCCACCGGTGTGATCTGGAAAATGCAAAGGGGGGGGCGGCTGGTGCAGCTGCTCTGCGCGGTGATCACCGCTGCGGCCATAGTCCTGGGCGCAAATCTCTACTACTTTTTTGCCAGTGGTGCGCATGCCGCGACCTCACTTGAGGGGCAGCCGCAAACCGTGGGCCTATGCGATTTGAAAACAATGGATCTGCGGGTGTATCCGGGCAATACAAACATGCACTTACCACAGCCGATCAACGTGCTCCTCATCTCGGATGTTTCACCCGAAGTGGTCATGTCAGGTCTGGGGTGGCAGCAGAACATGACCTTTAGCCGCGACAGAATAGGTCTAAAAACATATGTCGAGCTTTTGGTGAAAAGAACGCCGCCCGTTTCAGAAATGTACTATTTTGGGCAACCCGCGCAATCAGCGTTTCAGTTGCCGGGGTCGCTCACTGAACGGGTCCATATTCGCTGGTGGCCGGCTGGCTGGTTGGGGGACCAGCAGATTTATGTCGGAGCGATCAGCCGAGATGAAGAAATTGCGATCAAATACTATCGTGCGATCCCGGCCTTGCTGCATGATATTGAACCCGAGGTTGACCGGGTTCGTGACCTGCTGGCAGCCCAGATCGTTGGGCATTCCGAGCTGAGCGTTCTGGGGCTGGCGCCATTGCAGAAACCAGTACACGACGGTCAGGAAAGTGACTATCAGACCGATGGTCGGCTATTGGTGGTTGGCAGTTCCTACAGGTCGCTTCTGCCTCAATATTATAATTGCCTGAGTTTGACCCAAAACGGAGAAGTCTGAATGCGTGTTTTGCTGGTCGAAGATGAAAAGTTGATCGCAGATGCGGTGAAGGTTTCCATGACGCGCGATGGTTACCATGTGGATTGGGTAGCCGATGCCAATAGCGCCGAAGACGCCCTGGTCACCTCGCAGTTCGATCTGGTTATCCTGGATCTGGGCCTGCCGGGCAGAGATGGATTGAGCCTGCTGCGCTGGCTGCGCAACACTGACCGCAATGAACCCGTGGTCATCCTGACAGCGCGTGAAGCGGTGGAGAACCGGATCGAAGGGCTAGATCTTGGTGCCGATGATTACATGACCAAACCCTTCGACATGAAAGAGCTTTTGGCGCGGGCGCGGGCGCAGATAAGGCGCGCAAACGGACGTAGTGCGCCGCGACTAACCCATGGTGACATCGAAGTGGACCCGGCGGCGCATACCGTCACCCACAAAGGAGAGGTTGTTGAGATTTCGCCGCTGGCCTTTCAGGTTTTGGTGCTGCTGCTGGAACGCAAGGGGCGTGTGGTCTCAAAGGACGATCTGGCCGAAAGCCTGTATGGCTGGGAAGAGGGGGCGGAAAGCAACACAGTCGAAGTCTATGTTTCGCAGATCCGCCGCCGTCTTACCGGCGATCTGATCCGTACCATTCGCGGTATCGGCTACATCATCGACAAGGACTGACATGCGCAAGAATTCCATTCGTTCCAGAATTCAGTGGCGGCTCATCCCGCTTATTCTGTCCTGTTGGGTGGGCGCGTCGGCGCTGGTCTACTTTGGCACCCGCTCTGAGTTGCGGGATGCGCTGAATGCCCAGGCAGATATTATGGCGACGATCATCGCCAGGATGCAATCAGATGAGATTGACGCCGCCGATTTTGGCAAAGGTCTGGAACGCTATGAAGATGACTATCTGATCCGGATCTGGTCACCGGATGGGCAATTCCTGTTTGATTCACAGACCACTTTATTGGACGGATCCTTTGCTTTTCCACGGGCCACCAAACCAGCGGAATTGGGCCCTGAGTGGCGACAGTCAGAATATCATATGCAATCGGGCGGTCGTATCCTGATTGCGCGACTGAAGGAGGAAACAAACGAGCTGATACTGCAGGTCACTTTGACCTCACTGCTGCCACTCGCCCTGGCTTTCCTCGGGTCGATCCTGGCGGTTCTGTTGTTTGTGCGCAACGGCCTTATGCCGCTGACCCAATTGTCCGATGAACTGGCCAATAGAACGGCTGCGGAACTGAAGGATCTGCCCGATCAGGATCAGGCAGAAGAGCTGCAGCCAATTGTGACATCACTGAACGGGCTGTTCGATCGCATTCGGGGGCTCCTTGCGCGAGAGAGGCGGTTTGTTGACGATGCCGCCCATGAACTGCGAACGCCGTTGACGGTGATCAAGGCACAGTGCCAGTCCATTGATCCGGCGACCCTGGACGCGGAAACAAAGCAGCGCCTGGACAGTGTGGTGGAAGGGGTTGACCGCATCACTCAACTCAGCGCGCGATTGTTGGATCAGGCGCGGGCGGAGCAGCCAGCACCCAGAATGTCCACCGTCAAAGTGGCCCCCTTGCTGAGAGGTGTTCTGGCTGATCTCATGCTACAGGCCGAGGAGGCCGGGGTCACCGTTGAACTGCTGTGCATGGACGAACCAGTGATCCTATGCGCGTCAGATGATCTTCGGGTGATTTTGAGAAATCTGGTGGAGAATGCCATCAAGTTTTCTGCTGATCCGGGACGGGTTTGCGTAACCTTGAAGACAGATTTCTTGGCCGTCGAAGACAACGGTCCGGGAGTCCCTGAGGATCAGCGTTTACATGTCTTTGATCGGTTTTTTCAAATGCCGGAAACAGAAGCGGCGCGGATGAGACGCGGGGCCGGCCTGGGGCTGTCTATCGTGATGTCTCTGTCACAGAGAAATGGAATGCTGGTGTCGGTTACCGACAGCGTTGAATTGGCCGGGGCGTGTTTCAGATTAGATTTTTCTCAAGCCAAACCATAACGCCTCCAGCTTATCTTCAGGTTGATGCCGAGGTTGAACCTGTGGAAACGGGCCGTAAGATCTCCACTTGGGCCTACCTGACAAGCTCGGCGGCTGCGATCCTTGCGATTTCGGCCGTATGGCAGGTGTCGGATCCGGTGGATCCAGCCAGCGCCTCCAGTGCTGAGTAGTGCAAAAAACAAGGCTCCCACTTTCAGGGAGCCTTCAGCTTCACCAGCTACTTGCTCACAATGCAACTCGAACCGGGAATGCGAATATGGGTAAACATCAAGAAAACAAATTTTGGTCTTTGAGCCGTAACATCAGGGATGTTGTCGGTGGGATGCTGATCTTGAACATGCTGGGCCTTGCCGCAACCGCATCGTCCGACACATTGGAAACGGTTGTTCAATCTGCGGATTTTGCCATCAATGGGGTTGCCGTCACTAGGGACGGGCGGGTGTTTGTCAGCATGCCGCAGTGGACCTCGGTGCCATCCCCGTCCGTCGGGGAAGTCCTTGCTGGCGGTGTTCTGACCCCCTATCCGGGCAATGACTGGAACCGGTTTGACGCTGACTTGGCCTTTGATCGTTTCACCAACGTCAATGCGGTTCATGCGGATGGGGTCGGCTCCCTGTGGGTGGTCGACTATGCGGCGCCACAATTTGGGCCGGTTATTGTCGGCGCCCAAAAGCTGGTACAGATTGACCTGGCCAGCAACGAGATTGTCCGCGTTTACCGGTTCGACAAAGACGTATTGCCGGACGGTGCCAAGCTGAATGACGTGCGGGTCAATGCCAAAACAGGCACCGCCTATATTTCGGAATTCGGCCTTGGTGCGATCATCGTCGTCGATCTGCAAAGCGGCGACGCGTTTCGCGCTCTCGACCAGCATAGCTCAACCCGCGCCCATCCTGATGTGGTCTCAAGCTTTTTGGGCGAAGAATTCCGCCCCAATCACCTGCAGGTCAATGATATCGAACTGAGCGCCGATGGGGAGACGCTTTATTATCAACCGACTGGCGGGCCCGTCATGTGGCAAATTCCAACAAAAGCGATTGCCGCGCCGGCGCCCAATGCCGATCTTGAACCCCTGATCCAAGTGGTCGGCAAGACCATGACCATTGGTGGCGTATCACGTGCCCCAAACGGGCATCTGATGCTTGGCAGTGTGCAGGACAATACGGTTTGGTCCCTAGACCCTGAAACCGGCGAAAAGACGGCTCTGATCCAGGATGACCGGCTGTTGTGGCCGGATACGATGAGTGTGGGACCCGATGGGTATCTCTACATTCCTGCGCCACAATTGCGCCTGCTGCCCAAGTTCAACAACGGCCAAAGCAAAGTGATCGGGGAGTTCAGCGTCTATCGCATGAAACTGCCGACAAGTTACCAGTGAAATCCAGGAAAGTTAGCCAGATGAATACCAGCAAAACCATAGCCAGAATTGCAATTTTGGGCGCATTGACTGCCGCCCCTGCGGGGGCCGACAATGTCATCCCCGATGCCCCAAGCTGGTCCACACCAGCAAGAACAGACGTAGCCGGACACGAAGCGGGGCAGGGGGATCTCACTGTCGATGGCAGCGATCAATCCTATACCCAGGTTCAGATCGACGACAAATTCAGTGCGCCTGATTGGTTCCCTGACCAGCATCTGCCAATGCCCGAAACCGTGCAATTCGGCAAAGGTCCAAAGGTCTGGGCCTGCGCGTCTTGCCACCTGACATCCGGCACCGGACACCCGGAATCTGCCAGCCTTGCCGGGTTGGACAGCGCCTATATGCAGGCGCAAATGCGGGCCTTTTCCGACGGTACGCGGGTCGATTATTCCGGCCATATGAACCGAATGGCGGCGCTGATGACGCCAGAGGAAATTCAGACGGCAAGTGATTGGTTCGCAAGTCTGACACCGCGCACGTTTATTGAGGTCATTGAGACAGAGACTGTGCCGGCCAGCTACATTGACAGTACCCGAATGCGCCTACTGACAGAGGCCGAGCCTCGTGAAGAACCCATTGCTGGCCGGATCATCGAAATTCCGGTGGATCCGGTGCAAGTCAAGCTGCGCCACCCGGTCAGCAATTTCATCAGCTATGTGCCAACAGGAAGCATTGCCCGTGGAGAGGCCCTTGTGTCTGGTGACAATGACCGAACCTATGCCTGTGCCGGGTGTCATGGGGACGATCTGACCGGCACCGAAATTGCACCGGTCATTATCGGCAATTTTGGAATTTACACGGTTCGCCAGTTGCATGGCTTCAAATCTGAAACCCGGTCCTCCGAGGAAGCATCATTGATGTCCGATATCGTGGTGGATCTTACCGATCAAGACATCATCGACATCGCCGCTTACCTCAGCGCCCAACAGATAAACTGAACAACATGTGTGAGCGATATGTGAAGTGCGACTCTTGTTGAGCTCAGGGTAGGGGGCTCATCGCATTTCCTCCAATATCTTTTCGCGGAAGACTTCGGCCGGCGTTTTCCATCCAAGGCATTTGCGGGGTGTGTTGTTGAGGCGGTCACTAATTTCCTTGATGTCGTGGTCAGACATTGACCGGATGTCACGCTTCCGCGGCAACCAGCGCCTGGCTCGTCGATTGGTGTTCTCGACTGTGCCTTTCTGCCAGGGTGAAGATGGATCACAAAACCACGTCAGGGTCCCGATCTCGGCTTGCAGATGCGGCCAGGAAACAAACTCGGTTCCGCGATCAAAGGTGATGGATTTACGGGCCATGAAGGGCAGATCTCTGATCGCCTTGATGATCTTGCCCATGACCGGTTTTGTGCGCTTGCTTGGATTCTTCAGCAGCACCGTGAAACGGCTCACGCGTTCAACCAGAGTAGTAACGTTCGTCTGCCCAAGCTTCTGTTTGAACAGGATCAAGTCTGCTTCCCAGTGGCCAAATTGACGCCGGTGGGCCACATCATCCGGGCGAAACAAGATGCTGACATCGCGGTTAAATTTCGGGAGTAGGTGCTTTCTGGCGCGCCGCGGTGTACGTGATTTGCGGTGTGTTGGAAGATACCACCACAGCTCTTTGTTCAGGCCTTCCTTTGAGTAGATGTAGCGATAGATTGTCTCTTGGCAGACCCGCAGTGCTGCGTTGTCGTAAATCATGCGGTTGCCGATCTGCTCAGGTGTCCAACCGTTTTTGAGACGTTCGACCACGTACTTACGTAATGCCCGATGCTTGATCAGTTTACGTTCTCGCGCACGCCGCCCGGACGCCACCAACTGGGCAGCAGCACCGTAGTACCCATCACACTTCGGCATACACGGGTCAGAGAAATGGTTGCGCTTCAGCTCTCGAAATATCGTAGATCGACAACGCTTCAAAACACGTGCCATCTCGTCAACAGGGACCTTTGCGTGTCTCCAGCGTTCTATTCTGCGTCGTTCTGTGATACTAAGTTGGCTATAAACGGTTCCCATGCCGATTCCTCTTGTTAGATAAACTACTGTTTTCTAACAAGAGTCGCAGTTGGGGGTAGCGCGCACCGCTACACAAACACCGCACGCATAATCGGTCTTATGTTAAATCAAAGCCAAGTCACATTTACCTTCAAGACCCGGCCCAAACGTCCAGAATGCACAGCCGGGACAACCCAATTCGGTCATATCTCTAAAGACACCCACAACACCCGAGCGTCCTCGTCGCTGGTGGATACACAGCCATGCCCCATGCTGCTATCATAGTAGACGCTGTCACCCGCGACCATCATCAGAGGCCGATAATGTTCCGTGTACAGCGTCAGCGAGCCACTGATCACATACATGAATTCTTCGCCTCGATGGCGCACCCAGTTTTCATATTCACTGACATCGCGTGCTTTGATGGTGCTGATATACGGCAGCATCCGTTTGCTGGTAAGCTCGGTACACAGCAACTCGTGATCATAGGTTGCGGTTTCCTGATGTTCACCCTTACCGGTCAACGTATAGTCACGACGCCCCGAGATATCGCTTTTACCCGACTGCACAAACAATTGTGGTGTCTTCAGTTCCAGCGTCTGCATCAGCCGTCGAATGATGTCGAAACTGGGCTTAGTCAAATTATTCTCGATCTTGGACAAAGTGGACCGGCCAATCGCAGCCGCCTTTGCCACGTCCTCCAGCGTCAGCCCCTTTTCCTTGCGCGCCACGCGAATCATCTGCCCCAGAACCTGGCCATCAGGCGCGTCACCGACCTCGGCCATGGGGCCTGCGTCTTCTGTCTGAACCGGTTCCATGCACGTTTTCTCCCATCTGCAAGCAATTTAGTCCCGTGCCTGCATAACTCAAAACAACCTTATGATCAATTATGTTGCCAATAGGGGAAAAATTTCCTAAACGAACATTATGAGCCCTTTACGTATACAAGTGCATACACTGTTGATTTGAACCCGCCACTCTCCGAGGCCGCCAGATGACCTTTGTCCGACCAGAAGTGATCCACTGTTGTTCAACCGATCAGAATTATCCAAACTCCGGTTGGGCACATTGCATTCGACAGGTTTCAAATTCCGCACACCTGAACCGCCCCCAACCGAAAGGCCCCAGCCATGACTGACGCGCCCAAACGCACCCCGCTGTATGATCTGCACGTCGAACTTGGCGGCAAGATGGTTGATTTTGCCGGCTGGGAAATGCCGGTGCAATATCCCATGGGCATCATGGGCGAGCACAATCACACCCGTGCCAAGGCCGGGCTGTTTGATGTCAGCCACATGGGCCAGGTGATCCTGCGCGGGGCGGATGCAGCGGCCAAGCTGGAAACCTTGGTGCCCGCCGCCATCACCACCCTGAAAGAGGGCAAGGCGCGCTATACTTTCTTCACCAATGACGACGGCGGCATCATGGATGACCTGATTGTCGCCAATGCCGGCGATCACCTGTTTGTGGTGGTCAACGCCTCGATGCGGCACCAGGACATCCCGCACATGGCCAAGCATCTGGACGGCATCGAGGTCACCGAGATCTTTGATCGCGCCCTGGTCGCGGTGCAGGGCCCCGCCGCACAAAACGTGGTCGGCGATCTCTGCCCCGCCGCGCGTGAGATGAGCTTCATGCAGACCATGGTTGCCGACATCATCGGCGTCGAATGCCGCATCTCGCGGCTGGGCTACACCGGTGAAGACGGCTTTGAAATCTCCATCCCCGAGGACAAGGCGGTTGAAGTCTGCCGCGCCTTGCTGGCGCATGAGGATTGCGAACCGGTTGGCCTCGGCGCCCGCGACAGCCTGCGGCTGGAAGCCGGCCTCTGCCTCTATGGCAACGACATCGACAATTCCACCTCCCCGGTGGAGGCCTCGCTGACCTGGGCGATGCAGAAACGCCGCCGCGAAGACGGCGGCTTCCCCGGTGCCGCCCGCATCCAGCGCGATCTGGCGCAGGGCACCGCCCGGAAACTGGTCGGCATCAGACCAACCGGCCGCGCCCCGGCCCGCGCCGGTGTCGAGCTGCAGGATCTGGACGGCACCGCCATCGGCGCCATCACCTCAGGCGGCTTTGGTCCCACCGTCGGTGCCCCGGTGGCAATGGGCTATGTCGCCACCGAATTCAGCACCCCGGGCCAGAAAATCAACCTGATCATCCGCGGCAAGGCGCAGCCCGCTGAAATCACCGCGCTGCCCTTCGTCGCGCAGAACTACAAACGCTAAACCCCAGGAGAGTCGAAAATGACCACCTATTATTCCGAAGAGCACGAATGGCTCACCGTTGACGGCGACACCGCCACCGTTGGCATCACCCAACACGCCGCCGACCAGCTGGGCGAGATTGTTTTTGTCGAGCAGAAAGAAGTCGGCGACGATTTTGAAAAAGGCGACGACATCGGCGTCATCGAATCCGTCAAGGCCGCTTCGGAAATCTATGCCGCTGTTGATGGCGAAGTGCTTGAGGCCAATGGCACGCTGGAAGAAAACCCCGGCGCCCTGAACGACAGCCCCGAAGGCGACGCCTGGATCTACAAGATCAAGCTGACCAATACCGATCAGCTTAACGATCTGATGGACCTGGACGGCTACAAAGCCTTCATCGGCTAGCCCTTTGCGGATCCAGCCGCCAATCGGATCCGCATTTTCATCTGGCTAAAAATATCCCCGCCGGAGGCTCCCCCTCTCCCGGCCCGCGCTGATCTCTCCAAAGGAACACCAACATGGCCTTCAAGCTGACCGATTACGAAGCCTATGACTTTGCCAACCGCCGCCACATTGGCCCCAGCTCCCGCGAAATGGCGGATATGTTGCAGGTGATCGGCTTCAAAACCCTGGACGAGCTGATCGACGCGACGGTGCCTGCCTCGATCCGCCAGGCTGAGCCGCTGGACTGGGGCCCCGCTATGACCGAGCGCGACGCGCTGTTCCACATGAAAGAAGTCGCAAGCAAAAACAAGGTGCTGACCTCGCTGATCGGTCAGGGCTATTACGGCACCTCCACCCCGGCGCCGATCCTGCGCAATATCCTGGAAAACCCGGCCTGGTATACCGCCTATACCCCCTATCAGCCGGAAATCTCGCAAGGTAGGCTTGAGGCGCTGTTGAACTTCCAGACCATGGTCAGCGATCTCACCGGCATGGATATCGCCAATGCCTCGCTGCTGGACGAGGCCACCGCCGCCGCCGAAGCCATGGCGATGGCCAAACGGGGCAGCCGCTCCAAGGCCAATAACGCCGCCTTCTTTGTCGATGAAAACTGCCACGCGCAGACCATCGCGGTGATCAAAACCCGCGCTGCCCCCCTGGGCGTCGAAGTGATCGTTGGCAATCCCGATGATATGGTCGCCGAGATCGTCTTTGGGGCGATTTTCCAATATCCCGGCACCTATGGCCATGTGCGTGACTTCACCGCCGAGATCAAGGCACTGCATGATAACAAAGGTCTGGCCATTGTTGCCGCCGACATTCTGGCGCTGGCGCTGCTGAAATCGCCCGGTGAAATGGGTGCCGATATTGCCATTGGCTCGACCCAGCGCTTTGGGGTGCCGATGGGTTACGGTGGCCCACATGCCGCCTATATGGCCACAACTGACAAACTGAAACGCGCCATGCCCGGCCGTATCATTGGTGTGTCGATCGATTCCCATGGCAACAAGGCCTACCGGCTGGCGCTGCAAACCCGCGAACAGCATATTCGCCGCGAAAAGGCCAACTCCAACGTCTGCACTGCGCAGGCACTACTGGCGGTGATGGCGTCGATGTATGCGGTCTATCACGGCCCCGACGGCATCAAGGCCATCGCCCAATCGGTGCACCGCAAAACCTCGCGGCTGGCTGCCGGTCTCGAAGAAAACGGTTACACAGTTGAGCCCGAGGTGTTCTTTGACACCATCACCGTTGAGGTCGGACCGCTGCAGCGCACCGTGCTAGAGGCCGCTGTTGCCCGTGGCATCAACCTGCGCAAGGTCGGGACAACCAAGGTTGGCATCTCCCTGGACGAACAGACCCGCCCCGAAACCATCGAGGCGGTCTGGGGTGCCTTTGGCATCAACAAGACAGACGACAGTCAGGCCAACCGCGCCTATCGCCTGCCCGAGCACGCGCTGCGCGAAAGCAGCTATCTGACCCACCCGATCTTCCACAAGAACCGGGCCGAGGCCGAAATCGTGCGTTATATGCGCCGTCTGGCGGATCGTGATCTGGCGCTGGATCGCTCGATGATCCCGCTGGGCTCCTGCACCATGAAACTGAACGCCACCATCGAGATGATCCCGGTGACCTGGCCTGAATTTTCCAATCTGCACCCCTTTGTGCCGCAGGATCAGGCGCTGGGTTACGCCCAGATGATCGACGATCTGAACGACAAACTGTGCCAGATCACCGGCTATGACGCGATCTCGCAGCAGCCCAACTCGGGCGCGCAGGGCGAATATGCCGGCCTTCTGACCATCCGCAACTACCACGCGGCCAGGGGCCAGGGTAATCGCAACGTCTGCCTGATCCCCACCTCGGCACATGGCACCAACCCGGCCACCGCGCAGATGGTTGGCTACAAGGTGGTACCGGTAAAGGCGGACGAGGACGGCAATATCGACATCGCCGAATTCCGCGCCAAGGCCGAATTGCATTCGGACAATCTGGCCGCCTGCATGATCACCTATCCCTCCACCCACGGCGTGTTTGAGGAGACCGTGCAAGAGATCTGCCAGATCACCCATGATCACGGCGGTCAGGTCTATATCGACGGTGCCAATATGAACGCCATGGTCGGACTGGCCCAGCCGGGCAAGATCGGCGGCGACGTCAGCCACCTGAACCTGCACAAAACCTTTTGCATTCCGCACGGCGGCGGCGGTCCCGGCATGGGTCCGATCGGGGTGAAATCGCACCTGACCGAGCACCTGCCCGGCCATCCGGAATACGGCTCGGCGGTGGGGCCAGTGTCGGCAGCGCCCTTTGGCTCGCCCTCGATCCTGCCGGTCAGCTGGGCCTATATCCTGCTGATGGGCGGCGCGGGCCTGACCCAGGCCACCAAGGTTGCCATCCTCAACGCCAACTATATCGCAGCCCGCCTGAAAGATGCTTACGGCATCCTTTACAGCTCCAAAACCGGCCGCGTCGCGCATGAGTGCATTCTGGACACCCGGCCACTGGCGGATGCGGGCAATGTGACCGTCGATGACATCGCCAAGCGCTTGGTCGACAGTGGTTTCCACGCCCCGACCATGTCCTGGCCAGTGGCCGGCACGCTGATGGTGGAGCCCACCGAGTCCGAGCCCAAGGCCGAGCTGGACCGGTTCTGCGACGCCATGCTGTCGATCCGCGCCGAGGCGCAGGATGTGATCGACGGCAAGATCGACCCGGACAACAACCCATTGAAAAACGCGCCTCATACGGTGCGCGATCTGGTGGGCGACTGGGACCGTCCCTACAGCCGCGAGATCGCCTGTTTCCCTCCGGGATCTTTGGGTGTCGACAAATACTGGTCACCGGTCAACCGCGTCGACAACGCCTACGGAGACCGCAACCTGATCTGCACCTGCCCCCCCATGTCAGATTACCAAGACGACGCCTGATACCGGCAGGCCGACCAAAACAGCGCAGCCCCGTCCCTTGCGGCGGGGCTGTCGCATGGTGCTAGGGGCAACCCGCCATCCGCTGTCCCAGATCCAATAACAAGGCCGGGTAAAACTGCGGCCCCAGCGGGATTTCCGTCCCCATCGGGTCAATCACTGCCGTCTTGGCCCCGGTGCCATCCAGCACTGCCGCAACCAATCCCGGATTGAACTGTGGTTCCGAGAACACGCAGCTCACCCCCAGCTCCGCCACCGTATCCCGCACCTCGACAATCCGCGCCGGGCTGGGAGAGCTCGCATCCCCCAGTGAAATGGCCGCCAATGCCGACAGCTCAAAACTGGTCTCAAAATACTGAAAGGCATCGTGGAAAACTACAAATCCACCGTTGCGCAGCGGCGCCAGAGCAGCGTCAATGGTGACCACAGCCTGATCGATTTCGGCCCTGCCAGCCGCAGCATTTGCACGATATGTCTCGGCGTTCACCGGATCAAACTGCGCCAGTTCAATGGCGATCAGTTCCAGCCACAGCTTGCCATTCTCTGGCGCTAGCCAGGCATGCGGATCAATGCCCTCATGGCCGTGAGCGTCATCATGCCCGTGATCATCGTGCCCATCCTCTTCGGTCTCACTGTCATGGTCGGCAAACCGCGCTCCCTCGCGAAACGGCAGCACAGTTATCCCGTCGCTATCCAGCAGCTCTATCACCGTTGCATCCCGCGCCAGCGTTTCAACCGATCCCTCCAGCCAAGGGGTCAGACCCTCGCCCATCCAGATCACAAAATCCGACCGGCTCAGCGCCATCGCCTCGGACGGTCGCATCGAATAGCCATGCGGCGAGGCCCCCGGTTGCATCACCAGATCCGGGGTGCCAACCCCCATCATCACCCGCGCCACCAGCCCATGCACCGGCGCGATGTCAGTGGCTACACGCGGCACCTCCGCCTGCCCTGCGCCGGTGAATAACAGGCTGGCCGCAATTGTAATAAGGGCTGTTCGGAACATGGAGTGCCTCATGTGATTTTATAACATTACGAGGCTTGTTAAATGTCATACTATAACATATCAAGCGATAAATGACCTGACCCAGCGGAGACGTGAAAGATGGGATCCATCGGCTTTACCACCCACGACCATGCCACCTGCATCAGTGATTGCGTTGCCGCCGCCGACCAACGCTGCCTTGAACAGGGGTTGCAACTGACTCCGGTGCGCCGCCGGGTGCTGCAAATCCTGCTGCAACAGCACCAGTCGCTTGGGGCCTATGACATCTTGGACCACCTGCGCGAAGAGGGCCTGGGCTCGCAGCCGCCAGTGGCCTATCGGGCGCTGGATTTTCTGGTCAAACACGGCTTTGCCCACAAAATTGAACGGCTGAACGCCTTTATTGCCTGCACCCACCCCGGCGACAGCCACGCGCCCGTTTTCATGATCTGTCGTCAATGTAATGCGGTGGCCGAGACCCATACCAACCTGAACGACGGCCAGTTGGGACAGCTGGCCCAAGAGGCCGGGTTTCAGATCGAGGGCACCGTGGTCGAGGTCGAGGGCCTGTGCCCGAAATGCCAGGACCTCCCCGCATCATGAGTCTGGTCACCTTAAAAGACCTGAGCATCCGTCACAGCGGCAATCCGGTCTTAACGGATGTCAATTTCAACATCACCAAAGGTGAGATCGTCACTTTGGTCGGGCCAAATGGCTCGGGTAAATCGACGCTTTTGCGGGCCATCATCGGCGCCCTACGGCCAAGTTCCGGCCAGGTGATCCGCGCGCCCGGGTTGCGCATCGGCTATGTGCCGCAAAAACTGCATATCGACGCCACCCTGCCCCTGACCGTGCGCCGTTTTCTGAGCCTACCAAAACGGGTGTCCAATTCTGTGGCAGAACAGGCCCTCGACCAGGCCGGAGCGGGCCAACTGGCAGGCCGACAGATGTCGCGCCTGTCTGGCGGCCAGTTTCAACGGGTTCTGCTGGCCCGCGCATTGTTGTGTGATCCGCAATTGCTGATCCTAGACGAGGCGACGCAGGGGCTGGATCAGCCCGGTTCCGCCGCGTTTTACCAGCAGATCGAAACCGTGCGCCAGCAATTGGGCTGCGCCGTCCTGATGGTCAGTCATGAATTGCATGTGGTGATGGCGGCTTCTGATCGGGTGATCTGCCTGAATGGCCACATCTGCTGCGAAGGTGAGCCCGAACATGTGGCCTCGGCCCCCGAATACCGCGCCCTGTTTGGCACCGGAACCCAAGGCGCACTGGCGCTGTACCGGCACGAGCACAATCATTCGCATGACAGCGATTGCGGTCACGACCCCCACAGACACAAGGCCGCAGAATGATGCTATTTGACAGTTTTCTGATCTACCCGGCGCTGGCCGGTCTTGGGGTTGCCATCGCTGCGGCGCCGCTGGGCTGTTTTGTGGTCTGGCGCCGGATGGCCTATTTTGGCGACGCCACCGCCCATGCCTCGATCCTTGGGGTCGCCCTGGCGCTGAGCTTTGAGATGTCGATCTTTGCCGGTGTGCTGATTGTGGCCCTGTTGATGGCCGCCACTGTCTCAACCCTCAGCAATCGAGGCTATGCCATGGATACGATATTGGGCGTACTGGCCCATTCGGCGCTGGCCTTCGGCCTGGTGGCAGTGTCATTTTTGCAAGGCGTGCGGATTGATCTGATGGCCTATCTGTTTGGCGAAATTCTGGCGGTGGATCTGCTTGACCTCACGGTGATCTGGGCCGGCGCCCTGCTGGTGCTGACCTTGCTGTGGTGGCGCTGGTCGGCCTTGCTGACCGCCACACTGAACCCGGATCTGGCCTATGCCGCAGACATCGACCCGCGCCGCGAGCAATTGGTGCTGACTTTGGCGCTGGCGCTGGTTGTCGCGGTGGCCATCAAGGTTGTCGGCGTGTTGCTGATCGCCGCATTGTTGATTATCCCCGCCGCGGCAGCCCGCCCCTTTGCTGCCACCCCGGAACGCATGGCGCTGATGGCCGCCGCTATTGGCGCGATATCCGCTCTTGGCGGGTTGCAACTGGCCTTTGTTTTCGACACCCCCACCGGGCCAACCATTGTATGTCTGGCGGCGATGTTGTTTGCCCTGTCCAGTGTCGCCAGCCTGCTGTTTCGCGGCAGCTCCGCCTGACGCCGCCCTCTGGAGAATCAGGTTCCGGTTCTTAATACATCTCCGGTTGCCAATATCTTTTCAATGGCACCCCACAGAGCCTTTTTATTGATCGGTTTGCTCAGAAACCCATCCATGCCGACCTGCAGACATCTCTCCTTGTCTGCAGACATAGCATTGGCGGTCAGCGCAATGATCGGACAATGGTCAAGGCGATCTGCAGCCTCAAGCTCGCGGATGATCAACGTCGCTTCCAAACCGTCCATTTCCGGCATCATCATATCCATCAACACCACGTCAGGACGCGAGTCGCGGTACATTTGAACAGCTTCGAGCCCATTGGCCGCCACCAGAATTTCAGCCGGTACATCCTTTAACATCTTGCGCACCACCAGTTGATTGATCTTGTTGTCCTCAGCCAGCAGCACCCGCAATGTCTTGCTCCCCTGGAAGTCTCTCACCGGGTCGGGGCCGGGATCAGCCTGCAGCGGAGCCAGGTGCAAAGACCGGCTGATCACACTGTGCAACTGCGCCGACCGTACCGGTTTCAGGGCCAGCTCATAGGGGCCAAGCATCCGTTTTGTTTCTGCATCCAGGGATTGCTCGACTGACGACAAGATCACCAGAGGCAGGTTCGCATGTTCAGGAATAGCGCGGATCCGACAGGCCAGTTCCCGGCCATCCATACCCGGCATCTGGTAGTCCTGCAGCACCAGATCAAATCTCTCACCGCGGGCCCGAGACGCCGCCAAAATCTCCAGAACTTCCCCCCCCGAAGACGCCAGAGTACAGTGCATGCCCCAGGTTGTCAGCCGCTCGAAAAGGATCGTGCGGTTCAGCTCGAGGTCATCAACAACCAGAACTTTCAACCCTTTCAGGTCAAGATTATCAGCCCAGACAGGTTCGCAATTTTCACCGCTGGCCAACAACGGCAGATGCATTGTGAACACCGAACCTGCCCCCGGATTGGACTGGGCCGAAATCGATCCTCCCATCAATCGCAGCAGCCGTGTGGAAATCGCCAAGCCCAGACCTGTGCCTTCAAAATTCCGGGTTGCGGCACCGTCCACCTGCTCGAAAGCATTGAAAATATGCTCCATTTTATCTTCAGGAATGCCAATTCCGGTGTCGGTGACAGTTATGGCCAAATCACAGAGATCACCGTTCATGCCGCCGGAGACATCAATAAAAACATACCCGTCCAAAGTGAACTTAACCGCGTTGCCAAGGATATTGGTAATCACCTGCCGAACCCGGCCCACGTCACCCTCAAAAACCGCCGGCAGATCGGGGTCATACCGCAGGGTAATTTCCACCCCTTTTTCGACAGCCGTCGGCGACAGCAATGTCACCACGTCTTCCATTGAGGTCTGGAGATTAAAGGTGCAAGATTCCAGCTTCATTTTACCGGACTCAATCTTTGAGAAATTGAGGATATCATTGATGATGGTCAACAGCGCCGCGCCGGATGTGGCGATGGTCTCCGCATACATCTTCTGATCTTCGTCCAGTTCGGTCTCCAGGATCAGTTCCGCCATCCCAATCACCCCATTCATCGGAGTGCGAATTTCATGGGACATATTGGCCAAGAACTCGGACTTGGCCCCATTGGCGACATCCGCGGCCTCGCGGGCCTGCTCCAGGGCAAACTCGCGTTCGTCTCGTTCGACAAAGGTATCCTCCATGACCCCAACCGAAAAATTCAGCGCCGAGTACTCTCGCGAGGCGTACCAGGGCAACCGCATGGATGGTCGCTTCAGGCCGGAAATCGCATCTGACATCCGTTGATGGATCATCTGCAGCGGCCGCATCGCCAGCATATGGATCAGGTACAAGACCAGCAGCGACAGCGCCGCAACCGTCAGCACTGTCCACAGAATCGTCTGATGTACCCTTTGTTGCAGCATGATCTGGCCTTCGGCGGTGGACCATTTGACAACCATATGGGCAAAAACCATGCCTTCCCATTCAATTGGCCGATCATACAACACAAAACTTCCGGGTTCCCCCGCCGCCGCCGTCCGGGCCGCCGCAATGACTATCCTGTCTTCATTCAGGATCTGGATTGTCAAAATATTGGGATTGCGCGCAATGGCCTCGGTCAGGCCGGTTTCCAGCACCGGCACGTCCTCGACAATAATGGCATCCAGCATCAGGCCGCCCAGCAAGGAGACCGTGAGATCCGCCTGCGCAGACAGTTGCTGCGTCATTCTCTGTGTCTCGTAGCGACGTGCCAGATCACCGACGACCCAGGCGACCAAAGAGGCCGCCAGCGCCATCGACACTACAATTTGGAAAAGGATACCCGTTCGCTTCATCAAAGAATGTCTTTCATGCTCTTTAAAATAAGGTGCTTCGGGTCATTGCTCGGCGGACAAAATCGAAATCCGCATCGGTGCCCTCCAAAAATCCGTTTTTCGAAATCTGGCGCACGATCTCATCGTTCTCAGACGAGAGCATGACCCGTCGCATGGCTGCCACAATCCGGGGCGGCACATCTGCACTGGCCAGCCAGGGTTTGGTGACATTATCAAACGACACCAGCTCCCGAATGGGGACTCCTTTGGCAACCAGCTTCTTGTAAGTGCTCTCTTTCAGGGCGCCAGCAGAGAACCGGCCGGCCCCCACTGCTTCGCCAACCAGATCATGGCGACCAAGGTAGGCAAAATCCTGCAGCGCGGCACTGCTGATGCCAGCCTCCAGCAGATGGGCCTGCGCCAGGTAGCGGCCAATCGTCGACAGCTCATCGCCAAAGGCAAAGCTGCGTCCGGACAATTGGTCCAGCGATTGAATGTCGCTGTCCGCATGAACCACGATGACACCTTTGAAACGCTTGGCGCCATTTTTGGATTCCATTGTCACCAATTGAACGCCCGAATTTCGCGCCATGACATGCACATAAGAGGCTGGGCCAAAACGGGCGAAATCCACCTCGCCACTGGCCAGCTGGTCAATCCCGGCTTGGTATTCCTTGGCGATTTTCATCTTGATGGTGACCGTTTCCCCCAGCTCCATGCTCATCCGTTCGGCCAGGAACAATAGGAACGGGCGATATTGCCGAACTGTGTCGGTTGGTTTGTCGGCGGCATAGGTGCCAAAAGTCAGAGTCAGATCTGCCTGGGCAGTCATTGGCAGGGCACTGAGCCCGGCGGCAATAGCAACAGCCCCGAGCTGGGCGGCCAAGCGACGTTTGGGCAAGTAACGACTGATTTTTCGAACAATGGAAAATACAAAGGTCATAACGTTTCCTCAGGTTGCAAGTCTGCCACTTAATCCAGTTGATTCCCAAACCCAACCTGATCACACCAATTAGAAGATAAGGTTAACTTGATCCAAATCCCCCCCCAATTTGCCGCTTTGAGTGATTTCTTCTGGTCCGTTAACCAAACGGTAAGATTCATGACGTTTTCATGACAACTTGACATAAGTTTTATGGACCGGCGCAAAATCGACCGGCGCGGACACACGTGAAAAATTACATTGAACCCTTTCTCCTGCAGTGGGCTACCCGGTTCAGCCGTGCAATTGCGGCTGCCGCCGCAGCGGTTCTGCTGCTGCCCGCCACCGCACACGCAATCCCCTCACCCGAACTGGTGATCGGCTCCGTCTCCTCCCTGGGGCAGGTGCTTGCCGTTGGCTTTGCGATGCTTTCAGGCGTCGGCGCACTGGTCGCGACAAAGCTTGGCTTCGCGCCCAAAAAGGGCGGAGCCGCATTGCGTTACCCGGTCCGGCTGATCGCAACCCTGGTCCTTTTTGCAGGCGGGCTATTGGCCCTAAACTACTGGCAATACACAAAACAGGCCTCGACTGAACTGGCCCGATTACAGGCCACCCTGGTGCGACCGGCACAGTTTTCCGGCACTTCGATCAAGGATGCCACGCTGAAGGAAACCAGCTTTTTAAAGCAAGAGGATCATCCGTTGGCGATTTCAACCCGGGAGGCAGCTGCTTTGCTAGAGGGCGGTGTTACGCAGTTTTACGATGTCCGTGAAACAGGCGAAAACGCCATGGGCACGCTTCCGGGTGCAACCCACATCCGGTTCCCAGATTTCCTGCAGTCGCAGCCGGTGACCGGCAATCAGCCCGTCGTTCTGTTCTGCCACAATGGCAACCGCAGTTCGGAAACCTGCGAAAAACTGGCTGCAATGGGTATTGACTGCCGCTTTATCTCAGGCGGTATTGAAAAATGGATTGTTGAGGGCAACGGCTTTAGCGACGCGCAGGTCAAATCGCTGTCCGACCTGCGCGCCATTCCAGAATACCCAGGCAAGGACGTCTTGCTGGGCACCGATGATTTCAAATCACTGCTCGACACCGAAGCCCTGCAGATCGTCGACACCCGCTATCCCGGCGACTTTGAAACCGGCCACCTGCCGGGGGCGGTGAACATCCCCATTCGCGCCCTGCCAACGGACGAGCTGATGCGTCGCATTGAGGCGCTGGACCCCAGCAAACCCACCATTGCCGCCTGCTATGATCGCCGCAGCTGCTTTATGGGTCAGGTGCTGGGGCTGGAACTGGCACAAAAAGGCTTTGATTTCCGTGGCCGCTATACCCTGCCGTGGGAGTTCTTTATTCCGCCCGCACCAAAACCGCATATTCAGGACTGGCAAGCGGCCCAACAGCTAGGCCTGTGGGATCAGGCTATATCTGCCGTTGCTACCGGATTGCTGTGGATCCACGCGCGCAGCCATATCCTGCTGGGGCTATTGGGTCTGTCACTGCTGACCCGGTTGCTGATCCTGCCGGTGGCGCTGAAATCCGAACGCGATCAGATCACCACCGCCGCAACTGCGGATGAGCTGAAGGCCGTCAAGGATAAGCTGACCGGCGATCCGGTCCGCAAGGCCCGCGCGGTGCAGGCCTTTTACGCAGACAAGGGGCTGACCCCGATGCGCAACCTGACGGCGCTGCTGTTCCTGCCGGTGATGATGATCGGTGTATCCGCTGCCCAACAGGCCAGCACCACACTGCAAATCCCGTTCCTGTGGATGTCGGATCTGGGCCAGCCCGATCCCACCTTTATTCTGCCGCTGCTGTTCACCGCGCTGGCCGGGATCTATCTGGCCTGGGCCGTGGCCAAGACCCCACGCCAGACCATGCTGTGGCTTGGTCTTGGCATGCCGGCGCTGTTTGCCATGGTGTTTGCCCTTGGTGCAGCGGCCAACGCCTATTTGTGCTGCAGCCTGACGCTGCTGCTGGTGCAACGCGCCTATGTCACCGGCCTGTTCAGTCGCCTGCGCCAAGCTCTTGCGGTTCGCTCACACAAGACCGCGCTGCGCAGCCTGCCGCGTGGTGTCATCCCCATGGGCTATAGCGAGGAACTGGCAAGCTCGGGCAACAAAGCTCTGCGGCTGTCGATCCTGAAAAACGCCGGCCTGCCGGTGCCCGGCGGTGTTGTGGTTCGGTCTGAGGCGATTGCCGATCTCCGTCAGATGTCTGCTGCCCAAAAAGATGCATTTGCGGCGCAAATCTGGCGTCTTGCCGGTGAAAAACCCTGTGCGGTGCGCAGCTCGGCCAGCAACGAAGACGGCGCCGATCAAAGCTTTGCCGGGGTGTTCGATTCCGTGCTGGATGTGACAGCTAACACCATGCGCGATGCGCTGGACCAGGTGGTCGCCAGCTTCACCTCTGACCGCGCTGCCAGTTATGATCTGGGCGCCACTGACGAAAACGCGGGCAATATTCTGGTGCAGCAGATGGTGCAGTCGGAATACGCCGGAGTCATGTTCACCCAAGACCCCACCGCCCCCGGTATGGTTATGATCGAATGGGTCAATGGCTGTGGCGAGGACCTGGTCTCGGGTCGCGTCACCCCAACCTCGCTGCGCTTTGGCCGCTATACTGGCATGCCCGCCGATGCCGAGCAGGATCAGACCCTAGACCTGGCCCCACTATTGGAATTAGGCCGCCAGATCGAGCAGACCTTTGGCTGCCCCCAAGACGTGGAATGGGCCTATGCCGATGGCCAGTTTCAGATCGTCCAAAGCCGCGACATCACTACGCTCAATCTCGGCTCCGAGCAGGAAAAAATCCGTCTCGCCGAATGGCGCGGCGTGTTGGACCGCTTTGCCGATGCCGATCCGGATCGACCCATACTGGAACAGGATGAAATGTCCGAGGTGCTGCCGCGCCCCACCCCGCTGTCCTTCTCGCTGATGGGGCGCATGTGGTCGCCCGGTGGCAGCGTCGATCTGGCCTGCCGTCAACTGGGAGTGCCCTATGGCCTGCCCGAAGGGCCGGATGGCCATATGGTCAACCTGTTTGGCAAAACCTACGTTGATGTGGCGCTGAAACAGGGCATGACGCTGAACGTCAGCACCTCCAAGGCCAAACAACTGCGCAAGCAGGCCCGGCCGATGGTCGAGACGTTCCGGGGTGAAGTGATGCCCGAACTGGCCGCGCAATTGGCCCTGTGGCAGGCGGTGGATTATACCGCCCTGCCGCTGCCCAAGCTGGTTGAGACCATCGACACGCTGCAACAATTGCTGGTGCAGGACATCTATGTCGAAGCTGAAAAGATCAACATTCTGGCCGGTTTCACCATGGGCGAGGCCAGTGCGGCAGCGCAAGACAATCCCGCCCTGCGCGCGCAGCTGATGCAGGCTGCACTGCCCAATGCGCCGTCTAGCCTGATCGCCAGCTGCAGGGGAAAATCCGCCCAAACACGGGCGTTGCAACTGATGGGCCACCGCTCAATCTTTGACTACGAGCTGAGCTCGCCGCGCTATATTGAGGCCCCTACCCTGCTGTGGTCGCTGCTTGACACCACGGCAGACCTCGCCCCCACGACCCCGCCACCTGCAAATCTGCCGGGAGAGCTAAGCGAGGTGCTGGAACTGGCGGTGGCCTTCCAGGATCTGAAGGAACAGGCCAAACACGAAGCCCTGCGCGTGGTCTGCGAAATTCGCCGCGCTGTGCTGGCCCTTGGCCGTGTCACCAAACTGGACGCGTTGATCTTTCACCTGACACTGGATGAGTTGCTATCCGCTGACTGGAGCCAGCCCGAGGCTCGACAGACGGCGCAAATCCGCAAGGATCAGGCCGAGCTGCGCCAGAAATCGGCCCCCACGGCGGTCAGCCTGACCCTGCGCGACTGCGAAATGCTGTCACTGGGCAGGCTAGCTCAAGCAGGCGATGACAGCCTTGGCGGCACCTGTGTCTCGGGCCAGCAAAACGTCACCGGGCGGGTGTTCTGGGTCGAGGACGAAAGCGCCATTGACCCGGCCACATTTGACGGCTTCAGCGATGGGGACATTCTGGTTTGCCGGATGATCAACCCTGCCTGGCTGCCAATGGTGCAGCGCTCCGGCGCGGTGCTTTCCGAGGTCGGCGGCTGGCTCAGCCATATGGCGATTGTTGCCCGCGAGAAAGACATCCTGATGCTGGTGGGCTGCAAGGGGCTGGATCAACTGGAGACCGGCAGTCGGATCAAGGTCAGCAATGACGGCACCATTGAAATGGCTCAGATCACCGAGTTGAAAGTTGTCTCGGCCTGACCTTTGAAACAAAAATGGCCCGCCTGCCAGAGTGGCGGACGGGCCATTTAGACCAACGACCTAGAGCCCAGCCCCTTTAGCTGCGCGCATAAACATCATCGTAGCGAATGATATCGTCCTCACCCAGATAGCTGCCGGTCTGCACCTCGATCAGCACCATCGGCAGTTTGCCGGGGTTTTCCATTCGGTGCACCGCGCCCAGCGGGATATAGACCGACTGGTTTTCCGTCACCAGTTTCACCTCACCGTCCACCGTCACCTTGGCGGTCCCTTCAACCACGATCCAGTGCTCAGAGCGGTGATGATGGCTTTGCAGGCTCAGCGCCGCACCGGGATGCACCACGATGCGCTTGACCTGGAACCGCTCGCCCACCACTAGGCTCTCAAACCAGCCCCAGGGGCGGTGATCCTTGGGAAAGGCGGTCGCCTGAGCCGCCTGCTTCTCTTTCAGCGCCGCCACTGCCAGCTTCACGTCTTGCGCCCGGCTGACATCCGCCACCAGCACCGCATCCGGCATCGCCACGGCAATGATGTTCTTCAGCCCGATACCGACAACTTCCAGGCCCGCGTCCTCGGACCTGAGCAGGCTGTTTTCGCAGTCGATCGCGGTGGCATTGGGCGACAGCACCACGCCATTCGCATCCGGCCCGGCCTCGCGCCAGACCGCATCCCAGCCGCCCAGATCGGACCAGCCGGCGGCAAAGGGCACAACGGTCAGGTTATCGGCCCGCTCCATCACCGCATAGTCAATAGAGATATCATCGGCGCCGCCCCAGGCCTGTGGATCCAATCGCAGGAACCCAAGATCGGGCTGCCCCTGATCCACCGAAGCCTGCACCGGATCCATCAGTTCTGGCGCATGGGTGCGAAACGCATCCACAATCGTCTGCACCGAAAACAGGAAGATACCGGCGTTCCACAGGTAGTTGTCCGCCGCCAGCATCTGTTCTGCCGTCTCGGCATCGGGTTTCTCGACAAAGCGCTTCAGCCCAATGGCCCGCGGCGAGAAATCACCCGCGTCCCCCTGCAGCTCCAGATAGCCATAGCCGGTTTCGGCGTGGGTCGGCTTGATACCAAAGGTCACCAGCTGCCCCTCACGCGCCGCCGCCTCACCTGCTGCCACCGCAGCGCGAAAGGCTGCGGCATCGGGCACCACGTGATCTGACGGTGCCACCAGCATCAGCGCCTCGGGGTCGGTCTTTTGCAAATACAGCGCCGCCGCCAGAATAGCCGGAGCGGTATTGCGGCCCTCGGGCTCGATCAGAATGGCACCGGGATCAATGCCTACCTGCGCCAATTGCTCGGTCACGATAAAGCGAAAATCCGAGTTGGTCAGCACCAAGGGCGCGCCGTAGCCATCCCCGGCCAATCGCTGCGCCGAGGCCTGAAACAGGGTCGTCTCCCCCAACAGTGGCGAGAATTGTTTTGGGTAGCTTTTACGCGACAGCGGCCAAAGCCGGGTGCCAGAGCCGCCGCAAAGAAGAATGGGGGAAATCATAAAACGATCCTAACCGCTATTTTTGACGTAATTCGTCCGTGTCTAAAGTTAAAAACCAATCATAAGTGCCCTTGATGCCGTCCTCTAGCGCAATGCTGGAGTGCCAGCCCATCTGGGCCAAGCGCGACACATCCATCAGTTTACGCATGGTGCCATCAGGTTTTGAGGCGTCTTGCGTGATCTTGCCAGTAAATCCGGTGATACCTGCAACCATCTCGGCCAGCTCTCGGATGCTGATATCACTGCCCGAACCGACGTTGATGTGGCTCAGCATGGATTCGGTATTGGCGGCATAGATTTCGGCGTCCAGACCCAGCACAAACAGGCTGGCTGCCGCCATGTCATCCACATGCAGAAACTCCCGCCGGGGCTTGCCCGATCCCCAGATCACCACCTCGTCAGCACCAGACTGCGCCGCCAGGTGAAAGCGACGGATCAGCGCGGGAAGCACATGGCTGTTCTCGGGGTGAAAATTATCACCGGGCCCATAAAGATTGGTCGGCATCACCGAGCGATAATCCGTGCCATATTGCCGGTTATAGCTCTCGCACAGCTTGATACCGGCGATCTTGGCAATGGCATAAGGTTCGTTGGTGGGTTCCAGGGGGCCAGTCAGCAGCGCCGCCTCAGCCATCGGCTGATCGGCCATTTTTGGATAGATACAGGATGATCCAAGTTGCAGCAGTTTCTGCACCCCAGCCAGATAGGCGGCGTGGATCACGTTGCACTCAATCATCAGGTTTTCATAAATGAATTGCGCCGGATAGCTGTTGTTGGCGACAATGCCACCCACCTTGGCGGCCGCCAGAATCACCTGATCGGGTTTCTCCTCGGCAAAGAACGCCTGCACTGCTGCCTGATCGGTCAGGTCCAGCTCAGCACTGGTGCGGGTGATCAACTGATGATCACCTTTCGCCTGCAACTGGCGCAGGATGGCACCGCCGACCATGCCGCGATGGCCTGCCACATAGATCCGCATGTCCCTACCCCTCGACCGCGACCGGAAGGTCCATACCGTGCTGCTGCAACAGCGCGTGACGGCGTGCAGCTTTCAGATCCTCGGCCGCCATTTCAGCGCACATCTCTTGCACGGTGATTTCAGGCACCCAGCCCAGTTTCTCCTTGGCCTTGGCCGGATTGCCCAACAGGGTTTCCACCTCGGCGGGGCGGAAATACCGCGGGTCAATCCGCATCACCACATCGCCGACGCTCAAAGCCGGGGCATTATCACCGGCAATTGCAGCAACCGTTGCGATCTCGTCTAAACCACTGCCCGAGAATTCCAGCGTGATTCCCAGCTCTTCGGCTGACCATTGCACAAACTGGCGCACCGAATACTGCACCCCGGTGGCAATGACAAAATCCTCAGGCGCGTCTTGCTGCAGCATCATCCACTGCATCCGCACATAATCCTTGGCATGGCCCCAGTCGCGCAACGCATCAATATTGCCTAAGTACAGACAGTCCTCCAGCCCCTGCGCGATATTGGCCAGCCCACGGGTGATCTTGCGGGTGACAAATGTCTCACCGCGGCGCGGGCTCTCGTGGTTGAACAGGATGCCGTTGCAGGCATACATGCCGTAAGCCTCGCGGTAGTTCACGGTGATCCAATAGGCGTACATCTTGGCCACGCCGTAGGGGCTGCGCGGGTGGAACGGTGTGGTCTCCGTCTGCGGGGTTTCCCGCACCAAACCGTAGAGTTCCGAGGTCGAGGCCTGATAGAACCGGGTTTTTTTCTCCAGTCCCAGAAAGCGGATCGCCTCGAGCAGCCGCAGGGTGCCCATGGCATCCACATCGGCGGTGTATTCGGGAGCATCAAAACTGACCGCTACATGAGACTGCGCCCCGAGGTTATAGACCTCGTCCGGCTGCACCTCCTGCAGGATCCGGGTCAGGTTGGAGCTGTCGCTGAGATCACCGTAATGCAGTTTAAAACGGGCATGATCGGTGTGGGGATCCTGATAAATGTGATCCACCCGCTGGGTGTTGAGCGAGCTGGCGCGGCGTTTGATGCCGTGCACTTCATAGCCTTTTTCCAACAGAAGCTCCGCTAGGTAAGAGCCGTCCTGACCGGTCACCCCGGTGATAAGTGCTGTTTTGGTCATTCAGTTGCCAATCGTTAATCTGTCCCGCAGCCCGGGTAGGCATCAGGCATGCCACTGCCGCGGCGGCAGTTCAATAGCCGCCCCCAAAGAACAAGCTCTAAAGGCGCAGGTCGGATTGTTCCGCAGATAAAACATATTTCAAATCATACACCACCGCACCGGAACGGCCCAGAGCGCGAATCTCTGCCTCACCCATGGCGCGGAATTCGTCATGCGCCACCGCCAGAATAATGCCCTCATAGTCGCCCTGCTTCGGATTCTGAACCAGATCCAAGCCAAACACCGCCTGCGCATCGGCGGCGGCGACATTGGGGTCATGCACATCCACCGCGACGCCAAACTCCTCAAGCCCCCGCACCACATCAATCACCCGGGTATTACGCAGGTCGGGGCAGTTTTCCTTGAACGTCAGCCCCAGCACCAGCACCCGCGCATCCGCCATCTGAATACGACGCTTCAGCATCGCCTTGATCATCTGCTGAGCCACATACGCGCCCATACCATCGTTCAACCGCCGTCCGGCCAGCAGGATTTCGGGGTGATATCCCACCTGTTCCGCCTTGTGGGTCAGGTAATAGGGATCGACCCCAATGCAATGGCCCCCCACCAACCCGGGGCGGAACGGCAGGAAATTCCACTTGCTGCCCGCCGCCCTCAACACCGCCTCGGTGTCGATCTCCAGCCTGTTGAAAATCTTTGCCAGCTCGTTGATCAGCGCGATGTTGATATCGCGCTGGCTGTTCTCGATCACCTTGGCGGCCTCGGCCACCCGGATGCTCTCGGCGCGGTAGGTGCCGGCGGTGACAATCTCATTATACAGCGCATCCACCCGATCCGCGGTTTCCGGCGTCGAGCCCGAGGTCACCTTGACGATTGTGGTCAACCGATGGGATTTATCGCCGGGATTTATCCGCTCGGGGCTATAGCCCACATGGAAATCCCGGTTGAATTTCAACCCGGACTGCGCCTCGAGGATCGGCACGCAATCCTCTTCGGTGGCGCCGGGGTAAACGGTGGATTCGTAGATAACGATGTCCCCCGGCGCCAGCACCCTGCCCACCAGCTGCGACGCCTGTTCCAGCGGTCCCAGATCGGGGCGGCGGCTGGTGTCAATCGGGGTTGGCACGGTGACGATATAGATGCGGCAATCGGCTATTTCCGTGACATCGCTGGTAAAGCGCAGTTGGCGGGCCTGTGCCAGTTCATCCGGGGCTATCTCGCGGGTCAGATCCTGACCGGCGTTGAGTTGATCAATGCGGGCCTGATTGATATCAAAGCCCACCACATGGCGCTGCTTGCCAAATTCCACAGCCAGCGGCAGCCCGACATAGCCCAGGCCAATCACACAGATCCGATCCTCCGCCGCATTGCTCATTTCTTGCTACCTCTTGATCATCGGATACGCCTGCCGTCTCTCCTATAAGTCAGCGTCAGCCACCGCAACCATCAGGACACCACCACAATATCACTGACATCCGGGTCTACATCACGACAGGCCGCCAACAAGCGTGGGATCAGATGTGCCATCACATAGGTGGCATGGAACCGGCTCGGGGCGATCAGCGTCAACCGCCCGCCTGCTCTGCCCTGCCGGGTCAGGGCCTGAACCCATGCGGTATAGCCTGCCGGATCCTCCGCATGCATCAGCCCCTTGGTCAGGCTCCATTCACTGCCATCTGACAGATCCGGCGCTGGCGCCGGGCTGCTGACCGGCAGTGGCACCACATTGCTGGGTACTGCATCATCGCCGCTGAGGCGCTGTTCAAAGTCCGGCCCTACCGCGGCCCAGATATCCTGGGTGTCGCTGAGAATACGCTCAAGATTGATGCCGTATTCACTGACCCGGCCGCGATAGCCCTGACGTTTGACCACCAGCCAGCCCAGAGCCCGCAGCTTGGCCATCTCGCGCTTTACGGTGCGTTCATCCACATGCCACATGCGGGCCATCTCGCGCTGACCCACCGCCAGCTCATCCCGGCTCCAGTTGTAGCGGGCGGTGATCAGGGTCATGAGTCGCAGCACCAACCGTTGCTTGCCCTTGTCGGAGGCCAGCGCATGCGTTCCCAGCGCTGTGAGGATATCATATTTGATAACCGAAGCATTGCGCCCGGCGGGTTTACTAGCAAGCATCTCTGCCCTCGTGTTAACATCCTGCGCAGCCGCAGGTCTGTACCTCAGATGTCCCGGCATCACCGGCCAGGATCATGGTAGACTGATTTGCCACTGGCTGGCTCTTGGCTGTGTCTCCAACCGGGCCAACTCAGCGCTATTCGTCACCGTTGCCTGATTTGCGTCCTTTTGCTTGATTCTGTCAAGCCCTCTGTGATTTGTACGCTGACCCTAATCCCTATTTCAAAATATTTATTGGTATTAATGGTATTGGGGGACATGCTGTCTGTCCCCTATTGGCGCAAAAATGTCCCCCAATATGCGGTGTGGGGGTAAATCATGTCCCCCTAAATATGCCCTTTATATCAAGTGTTTCGAATCGCTTACGGCAGATCGCTGCGAATCGCTCGGGCCCCTTTGAATCCGCTATACAGGGCTGCGTCCCCGCGGGGACGGAACACCTCATTAGACGATAATAGCTTTTGCGTTTTTTGCAAATCCGCCGTAAATACCCAGTAAGGCGGAATTTGCGTCCACATAAAACGCAAACGTCGAGCAGAGATGAGGATCGTAAATGTTTACCCACCAAGACCTGTCACAAATGCAGGCCAAATCGCTCAAGATGCAAAGCTGGATCAGGCAGCAGACTTTCTCGCCCGAGATGGAGAAAAAGCTGCGTCGCTTTTCCAGCTGGGAGGTGGCCGAGCTGATATTCAAGGTCAACCAATCCACCCTGCGCGGTCGCCTAGCTGCCGACCCCAGCCTGCCTCAGGGCCAGGTCGAGGCCGACGGGCGGCAGCGCTGGTATTCGCTGGAAGAGATCAACGAGCTGCGGCGCCGCATCAAGGTGAACCGCAAGTCGCTGATGCCGGACCGTCCGGCGGGCAAGCGGGCGCTGCGGGTGGCGATCTCCAACTTCAAGGGCGGCGCCGGCAAATCCACCGTGGCGCTGCACTTTGCCCATGCCGCGGCGCTGGACGGCTACCGGGTGCTCTGCGTTGATTTTGATCCGCAGGCCACATTGTCCCATTCGATGGGGCTGAACGACGTGACCGAGGATTATACCGTCTGGGGCATCATGGCCCGTGATCTGGTCCGCGAGACCGAGCGGATGAACGCCACCTCTCAGGGTGCCGAATCCGGCGCCGCCCTGCCCCACCGTCGCCTACCCGAGGCGATCACCGACATGGGGTTGCAGGATCTGCGGGTCAGCGATTTCATCAAATCCACCAGCTGGCCCACCATCGACCTGGTGCCCAGCTGTGCCAATGCCGCCTTTGTTGAATTCGCCAGTGCGCAGTATCGCCACCTCAATCCTGAATGGTCATTCTTTGCGGCGGTGTCGCGCTATCTGGATCAGATCCCGGCCGAGGATTACGACCTGATGATTTTCGATTGCCCGCCGGCCATTGGCTATCAGTCAATGAATGCGGTGTTTGCTGCCGACATGCTCTATATCCCCTCCGGCCCCGGCTATTGGGAATATGATTCCACCACCTCCTTTATCGGCCAGCTGTCCGAAGCCCTGGAGGATCTGTCGGCGTTCAACGGCATTGTCCCCACCGGGACAGCCACCCTGCCCAAGGTGTTTCAGGATGTGCGGTTCCTGCTGACGCGTTATGAATCGGGCAATGATCTGCACCGGGCCATGCGCGATGCTTTTGGCAATGTGTTCGGCGAACGACTGGCCGAACACCCGATTGAAATGACCCGTGCGGTGGAGCAATCCGGCCGCTTCCTCAGCTCGATATACGAGATAGACTATCGCGATATGACCCGCGAGACTTGGCGCCGGGCGCGGGCCTCCTTTGATCAGGCCTACAGTGAATTCAAGACCAATGCCCTGTTGGCCTGGGATGGGTTGGAGGATGAGACATGAGCAAGCGTCGCGTCTTTGACATCAACTTCCCCAGTGCCCCACCCGAAGCCGCAGCCCCCCCTGTCCCCGCGGGGACAGAGCCGTCACCCGTCGCCGAACCCCGGCGCGGTCCTATGGCCACCGCGATCTCGGAAAATGCCGACGCGCTGCGGGTGCGGGCGGATGCAGAACAGAAAATCCGCGCTGAAAACGACCGGTTGGCGCATGAGTTTGTGCGGCTGAAAAAGCTGGGACTGATGGTGGATCGGATTCCGCTGGACCAGATTGAAACCACAAAACTGACTCGCGACCGCAGTTTGACCCGGGATGTGGATCTGGACGAGCTGATCACTTCGATCCGCAGTCTTGGCCTGTCCAACCCCATTAGGGTTGAACAGGATGGCGATGGCTATCAGCTGGTTCAGGGCTTTCGTCGTCTGGCGGCTTACCGGGCGCTGTACGCCGAAACCGGCGACGCGCTATATGCGACAATCCCCGCTGGGCTGGTGGCGCAAGGGGAAACCCTGCAGGGCCTGTACCGCCGCATGGTGGATGAAAATCTGGTGCGCCGGGATATCTCCTTTGCGGAAATGGCCCAACTTGCGCTGTCTTATATGCAGGACGACGCCACCGAGGCCACCACGTTGGAGCAGGCTATCAGCACGCTGTATGTCTCGACCGGTCGTCAGAAGCGCAGCTACGTGCGCCATTTTGCCGAATTGCTGGAATGGCTCGGAGAGGATCTGCGGTTCGCTGAAATGATCCCGCGCGCGCTGGGTCTGGATCTGAAGAAACGTCTAGGCGATGACGGCGATCAGCAGGCGGCGCTTCGGCGGAAACTGCAAGAGGAGCAGCCGCAAACGGCGGAGCAGGAATTGGCCATTCTGCGTGCTGGCTTGGATCGGTCGGTGCCCCGTGCGGCCAGATCTCCGGCCAGATCTGCAGCCCGTGTGGACAGCGCCAAAACCACCCTGCGCTGCACTGTCCCCGCGGGGACAGTCCGCTGTCTGGCGCGCAACGGACGCATTGAGATGGCCATGGAGAAAGACTTCTCGACCATTGACCAGCGCCGTCTTGAGGGGGCAATTGCAGCCTTTTTTGAGGCCCTCGATAATGCGCCAGAGGATGACTCCTAGGCCATTCTATCGGTGATATCGCACATCGGGTAACCCATGCGGGTTACCCGACTGGTTGTCGCCACTAGGGCAGGCGGCTTAGTTCACTACTGAGAATTCGATACGGCGGTTCTTGGCCCGGTTCTGCGCGGTGTTATTGGGCACCAGGGGCTTTGTTTCGCCATATCCGGCTACATTCATGCGGGCCTGGGCAATTCCTTTGGCCTGCAGGTAATCCGAGACCGCGGTGGCGCGTTGCTGGCTCAATCCCAGATTCCACGATGCCTTGCCCTGACTATCGGTATGGCCGCCAATTTCGATGACCAGATCCGGGCAACGGCTGACGACGTCATAGAGCGTGTCCAACAGGGCTGTTGAGCTGGGCTCGAGCCGGGCCGCAGACGGGGCAAAATTGATGCTGCCCGTGCGGGACAGGATTTCAAAGCGACCAATACAGGCGGTGCGGTCAAAATTGCCTTCGGTCTCCATTGCCGCTGAGGCGGTCACAACAGGCGTTGCCGGCGGCGGCGCAGATCCGGGGGCGGTGCGGTCAAAGGTCAGGTTCAGGCTGACAATGGCCAGCGGCGTGATCGTCACCCCCGCCGCCTCTTCCAGTTTTGCCCGTCCGGGTTCTAGCCCGAAATCCTTCATCAGAATGGGGATCGGCTTGACGGTGGCGACGTTGATCCGGTCATTCGACAGCAGAGAGACGATGACAGGTGCCGTCAATTCAGCCTTAACCCCATGTAATGACAGCGAAAATGGCAGTGTTACTTCTTTTCGGCGCAGGTCTGACAGATCGCCCAGGATTGCGGCGTCCAAATGCGTGGTGATGATAGCTTGCGGGTGCAAAAATGTTTCGAAAAACAAAAAACGCATCCGCACGTTGCGCAGATCGACTTTGGTATCAACCGAATCCAGCGCGATGGTCAGCACCGCGGTGCCGTCTTCGCTGATCTGGCCATTGACAGTGGCAAAGCTGTTTGTCTCGGCAATATGGCCCTTTTTGATCGACATATAGGTGATGTTCGACGCCGCCTGATCCAATTGCCAGCCGTTTTCAAAAGGGCTCTGTGCCAGCAGAAACCCTGGCCAAAAGATGAGCAACAACGCAGAGAGAGATGGAAATAGCCGCATGAAGAGACCTCTTTCTAAAAATTTTAAATCCAACCTCGACGAAAAAAAGTCAAAGCACAAACTTAACGGGATATATGTATACTAACAGGAAACTTGCGCCCCAAGGCAAGGAGCGCGATAGTTTGCCAAATAATTTCCGGCAGCTTTTTGTGCTGCCATCGTCAATTTGCTTGGAGATTTGTCTGTGAAAAAAGTCTGGTGGATCTTTCGACTGCTGATCCTGTGTGCGGCTGTCCCATTTGGCTGGGGCAGCCGCGCCAATGCCGAAGAACGGCTGGCGCTGATCTTTGGCAATTCCTCTTACGGCTCGGTGGCGCCGTTGGACAACCCTGTGAACGATGCTGAACTGATTGGGCAGGCTTTGACCCAGGTGGGGTTCAGGGTGACCTTGCTGAGCGACGCAAGCCAGATTGATATGAAACGGGCCATTGCCCAGTTTGGCCGCGATCTGCGCAAGGCCGGCAGTGATGCCACCGGGCTGTTCTATTACGCCGGTCACGGGGTGCAAAGCTTTGGCAACAACTACCTGCTGCCGGTAGATGTGACGCTGTCGGATGCGGCGGATCTGGATCTTGTCGCGGTGGAAGCTCAGTCGGTGCTGCGGCAGATGGCCTCGGCGCGCAACCGCACCAATATCGTGATCCTTGACGCCTGTCGCAACAATCCGTTCAGCGACATTTCCGAGCTGAACGACAATGGTCTGGCCGAGATGAAGGCGCCCACCGGCACCTTTCTGGCCTATGCCACCGCGCCCGGCAGTGTGGCGCTCGACGGGCAGGACCAAAACAGCCCCTTTACCAAGGCGGTGGTCGAGCAGATTTTGGTGCCCGGTCAGCCCATTGAACAATTGTTCAAACAGGTACGCCGGTCGGTGCTGAAGCAAAGCAACGGATTGCAGACGCCCTGGGATGCCTCCTCTCTGGTCAGCGATTTCCGGTTTGTCGAAAAGCCGGAGCAGCCCACTCAGGCCCAGGCCGGCGAGTTGCAGGTCTGGCAATCGGTGCAGGCCACCCGCGATCCGGTGCAACTGACACTGTTCCTGCGCGGATATCCGGACGGCGACTATGCCGGTGCCGCCCGTCTGTTACTGTCCGAGGTGATCGCCGCGGAACTGGCCCCTCCGGCCACCGACCCCGTTGCGCCGCCAGGTGACACGGAAAACCTGCTGTTCCAGTCGGCTCAGGCCGATGGCAACCTGGCAGCCTATGAGGCTTATCTGAAAGCCTACCCGGACGGAACCTACGCGGAAATGGCCCGATCAGAAGTGATGGCGCTGAGCAAGGGAAGCAGTGCAGATCCGCTCGCCGGACCAGATGAAGGGACTGTGGCGGTAGCCACCGCCGCGCCCTCTCCGCTACCAACACAACCCGAGGCGGGGCCCGTTACCTTTGCCAGCCCGCTGGTTTCGGGTCTGGATCCCGTCTCGGGCAAATCTCTGGCCGAGCTGATCACCGGCTCACCTGAATTTCCGCCAATCGAAGGCCTGCCCGAGTCTTATTGGAAAGATCAGACATGCTCGAATTGTCACCAGTGGAATCGCGAGCGGTTGTGCGACCAGGCAAATGCCTATCTCAGCCTGACCATGCAGCGGTCGCTGTCCAAACAGCACCCCTTTGGCGGCGTCATGAAACGCGCCCTGAAAAGCTGGGCCACGGGTGGTTGCCAATAGGACGAGCCTGTCGGCCTAAGACAATCAATACTCCCGCCCGTCGTTGGCCTTCTGACGAAGGCGCGCCTTCCGTTGGGCGTGGCACCGCGCTTGCGCGGTGCCACGCCCAAGGCCGCCAAGGTGGATCAACGCAGTTGGGGCATCTGCGGGCGCGGGAGAGGTTTGAGCAGGATTTGAATGAGCCGGGCAGCCATGCCGCTACTGCGCAGTTGTGGTGACAAAGAAATACACCCATTCGCCTTTGAAGCCGGGGTAGGTCGCGCGCGTTTCGGTGACGCGCTCGGACAGCCAGCTCAGATAGCCGGCGGCCTCTTCACTGAGCGGGCGCACCCCGGGATACAGCGGATGCGAGGCGGCAAAGGCCACTGCGATTTCCTGACCATAGGGCGGGCCGACGGTGATTTGCAGGCCACTGTCCGCAGCTGTTTTGGCGCCCACCCGCATGCGGCTTTGCGCCGTTGTCAGGCTCAGCGGCACCGCGTCATTGGGGGTCAGGTGCAGCACTGCACCTCCTGCATCGAAATAATCCACATAGACATAGGCATCATAATCGGGCGCGGTCAGATCAAAGAACATGCGCTCACCCTGAACATAGTCCAAGACCTGCGCGTGGGTGTCAGAGCCGATCAGCAGCGGATTGGTGATCTGGTCGGTGCTTTGCGGCAAGCCGACATTTGAAATGCCCGCCAGCGCGCCACATTGCGGCCGGGGCAACAGTTTCATCTGGTCCGAGACGTGGATATCGGCGCCCATTTGTGCCTGCAAAGCCGCCAGCACCGGCGCGCGCAATCCGACTTCTGGCAGGTGGCCGCGCAGGGCCAGGGTGGCGGTTTCGGGATCAAACTGGACCTGCAATCGCGAACAGGGCACCGCCGCCAGAATGCCACCCACGCCATCGCGCAATGTGTCACCCGTGGAGGCGATGTCGCCGGGCCTCATGAAGCTCTGGAAGGCGGCCAGAGACACCGGATCGGCCTGGTCTGCGCCCGCGCCGGAAAAGGCCAGCGCGGCCTTGATATGGGGCACTTCGGGGTCTGACAGGGCTGCTTTGACCGGGGCAGGGGGGTGCTCGGCCACAGCTGTTGGTTCGGGCTCTTGTTGCGGGCTGGGCTTGCTGTCCGGTTGGGTCAGCGCCAGCGGCTGGGCATCAGGGGGCAGTTGCAGAGTTGCCGTGCTGGCGGCAGCTGCGGGGAGCACGGGTCGGGGAACAGGGATCAGAGAGGCCGCAGTGCTGGGCTGCACCGAGGTCGCGGTCAGCGGCGGCAGGGCAGGGTGCGCGGTCTCGCTCGCCTGTGATACCACCAGCGCCGCTGGTTTGGCGGCAACCGGATTTGGCGCCGTTGCGGCCGCTAACTGCGGCGATGGAAGAGGGCTTGGAGGCATCGCATTGACCCGTGTTTCCAACGGCTTGGCCTGCGGTGGAGGGTCCTGTTTTGCGGTGAGTGCGGTGCTGTCAGGCTGGGCCTGGGCCAGCTGAGAGCCCTTTGGCGCGATGCTCTGGGCTGTTGACTGTGGCACCGCCCCAGCAGCGACGGCTTCGCCGCCTGCCTCGCTTTGCGCGGCGGGATCGGCCGCGGGCCGCTGCGGCACCGCTTCGGTGCGGGGAACGCGATAAGACTGCAACTGCAGCTCACTTTGGGGGCTGGGCTGTTGGTCCACCGGATCGGGTTGCAGGGACCACAACAACACGGCGGCAAAACCCAGATGCGCCAAGACCGAGCCAGACAGGCCAGCAAACCATATGGCCGGGTGTCGTGTCATTGGTCGCGCTCGGGGGTGACCACCAGAACCACATCGCGTATTCCCAGCGTCTCGGCGCGGGTGACATAGGGCAGAACATGGCGCAGCTCGGCAGCGCGGTGGGCGTTGATACGCAGGCGCAACTCGGGTTGCCGTTCCAGCTGTGCACTCAGCGCCGCATCCAGATCTAGCTTGCTGATGTCGTCGCCATCCAGCGCCAAGGCGCCATCGGCGGCAATCGCCAGAGTGATGCCGCCGGCCGGCATATCCCGCCCGGTCTGGGCGATCGGCGGGCGGACCTCAAACGGCGCGGTGGCATCCATGCGGCCGATCAGCATGAAGAACACCAGCAGGAAAAACACCACGTCGATCAGCGCCACGATGGTTTCCGACTGTGCGGCGCGTTTGGGGCGGGTCAGCTTCATCGGCGTGGCTCCAGCCGCAGCACCCGCAGGTGCTGCACCCCAGCCATTGCGGCGGCATCCATCACTGAAATCAGCGCTTGGGTCGGCGCCGCGCCCGAGGGCAGGATCAGCACCTGCATCAGCGGTTCCTCGGCCAGTTCCTGCACCAGCCGCAGGCCAAGGGCGGTGGCATCAAGCGGGGTGCCCTGCACCACCATCGCCCCATCGGCGCCAATGCGGATCATGACCGTTCCCTCTGGCGTAGCCGAGGCCTGCGCCGCGCCAGCCTCGGACGGGCGCACAGCGGGGATCATGTCGAGGTTCAGATAGGTCGAGGTGACCATGAAAAACACCAACAGGATCAACATCACGTCGACCATCGGCACCAGCGAGATCAGGGCCCCGGCATGGGCCGGACGCTTGAGGTTCATGGGAGACCTGCGCTAACGGGTCTCATGGATCAGCAGCAACCGGCCAACGGCGCTTTCGATAAGCTGCGCGGCACCATCGATACGGGCGGCAAACAAGCCGGCGGCGATGGCGGCGGGAATGGCCACCAGCAACCCGGCGGCAGTGGTCAGCAGCGCCTGCCAGATGCCGCCCGCCAGCACCGATGCATTGGCTGCTCCCTGCGCCAGTTCCAGCTCCTGAAACGACTGGATCATGCCCAGCACCGTGCCCAGCAACCCCAGCAAAGGGGAGACCATGGCGATCAGCTCCAGCAACCGGATCAGGCTGTTCATCTGCATCACTTCGGCGTTGCCGCGGCGCATCAGCTCGCCCTCAAGACGCGGGCCGCTCAGGCCTTCGCTCAGGGCCTGCATGGCATAGCGCATCACCCGGTCTGCCGGCGAGCGCCCGTCGGACATCGCCGACATGGCTTTTTCAGGCGCGCCTGCTTTCCAGAACTCCAAGGCCTGGCCACGGCTGTCTTCGCCGGACCGTACCCGCCACAACTGCGCCAGTTTGACCCCGATCAGGGACAGCGAAAACACCGACATCACCGCCAGCAACATGATCACCGGACCGCCGGTGGTCAGCATTTCGAAAATCGCCGCCATCGCTATTTCACCAGCTGCGCAGAGGATTTCGAGCCCAGCTCTAGGATTGGGAAACAATCCATCTGATCCTCGTTCTGCGGTTGGCATGAGGTCACATCATGCAGTAGAATTTCCGAGATATTGGCGCAGGAAATCTGCGGAATTTCGAATAGTTTCAAGGTTGTACGCTGTACCGGTAGCGGTGCGGCGTCAATCGACAGCAACCGGTCGATCACCCCTTGTCCGTCCAGAATCGCCAGCGACATTTCAAAGCCAGCAAAGCTTTTCCCGGTTTGGTTTCGAAACAGAAAGAACGCCCGGCAGCCGCCGCCTTCGATCTCTTCTACCTTGTTCAACTCGACCTTTAGCAGGCCTGTTAACTGGCCGGTTTCGGCATGGCCGGTCACCGGCAGTGTCACCGGCAGTGTCGCCAGCAAGCCTGCAGCAACCATGGATTTCAAATTCATCTGTGTCTCCGTTGTTGTCTTGCTCAGCTGAGTGTCATCAGGGCCTTTTCGATTTGATCCATCATCTTGTTGGCGCCCTTCAGATCACGGGATTTCAATAGTCTGGCAGCCTGATGTATCGCCCGGTCCAGTTTACTGCGCGCGCCGCCGGGGCTGCGGGCAACATTGGCACGCAGCCCCTGTGCCCGTTTCACCCCGGCGCCCAGAGACATCTTGTCCCGGCTGCGCTGCGCGTCGGACTGGGTTTTTTCTGCGCTGTCCACCGTCTTGCCGATCTTGGCCAGCGCCATTTCCATCATCGAGACCAGCGTTTCGGCCTCTTGCAACCTGCCGTCGTTGACCTGCTTGACGGTCTTGGCTAGCGCCCGGTTCAGTTTTGTCTCAAGAGGGCCCGGCGCCAAGGCAATGCGCGGGCGAATTTTCTTTAACCTTTGCACCAGCTCCTTGGCGCCTGAGCCGCTGCCGGTGGGAGGGGCCAAATCTGCAACCTTGTCGTCCCTGACCACGGCGCCGGATTTTTCCGGCTTCAGACTGTCCAGAAGATTGCCGCCCTTGTCAAAGAACAGCACGTTGACCTTCGGCTGATTCTTACGCAGAAATTTCTTCAGCTGGGTTGTGACCTTGGCCGAAACCTTTTCGCAGATCATTTCCATTTGATCCGACCGCACCACAAATGTGCCCCAGATCATTGGCGGCCCACCCCCGGCTTTTTTCAATGCCGCGCCAAGCGCCTCGGGTTTTTTACCCGGTTCGATCATCAGTACCGGATCGTTACTTTTATCGAGACAAAAGCCAAAACACATACGTTTGCGGGTGCCCTGGCGCACCATCGATTTGACTTCGTCCCCGGCAATACGGGTTGCGGCCATATTCAAGTCCCTACAAAAACATTGAAACCAATTGACTTTAAGAAAACGATAAGGCTCACTTGTGGTCAAGTTATTGTTTATTGTTTCGCATTCCGAACTCTCCAACGGTGCCGTCATTCTGCTCCGACACGTGGTGGCATGGGTAAGGAAGGCTGGCTATTCAGGAGGTCTATTTTATGGACCCAGCTGTTTTGTTGCAGCCCAAAGGGGATGACACCCCAAGTGGCGACGATCTGGAATATGATCCGACGTTCACGAATATGGAACTGGCTGCACAGCCGGGCGAAGAGGTGGTGCTGGGGGATAACACCACCGAAGCCTCTGATCCGGATTACCGTGAGGTTCAGAAAAACGCTCTGGTCATTCTGGACCGCAGCCACGATCTGCGGGCGGCGGTATTTTTGGCGGATGCCATTCTTCATTCCGAAGGGCTGACGGGTTTTGCTGATGTGACCAGCTTTATTCGCGGCTGCCTGGAGCAATACTGGGAGACGTGTCATCCCGAGCTGGACGAGGATGATGGCGACCCGACAATGCGCATCAACAAGGTGCAGGATCTCTGTGGCCAGCCCGATGATATGGCAGGCCCGTCGCCGGTATATCGCTCGTTGCGGCGGGCGGCTTTAAGCAACAGCCGCGGGTTTGGCCAGTTTTCCCTGCGCGATATCGAAGCCGCCGAAGGTCTGATCTCTGCACCCAGTGATATGGCAACGGTGCCGGATACCGCCACGGTCAGTGCCTCGTTTCAGGACAGTGACAAAGAAGAGCTGGAGGCCCGCGTCGCGGCCATTGAGCTTTCGGCAGAGAATGTCGCCGCGATCTCGGCGGTGTTTGATGAGCAGACTCCGGGGCAGGGGCCTGATTTGCAGCCCTTGGTCAAACTGTTGCGACAGATGGCCAAACGATTGCGCGATTATGCCAGCATGGCGCCGGCCGAAACAGTGGATGAAACCGCAGCGGACGAGGCCGGCGGCGAGTCATCGGTTCGCGGGTCGGTGGCCGGTGGCAGCGTTGGAGGCATCAATTCTCTTTCGGATGTGACCAATACGCTGGACCGGATTATCGGCTATTACCAACGGGCCGAGCCGTCCAGCCCACTGCCAATCCTGCTGGAACGGGCCAAACGATTGGTGGGGGCAGATTTCCTGACAATCGTCAATGATATGGCCCCGCAGGGTATCGACAATGTCAATTTGATTGGCGGCATTGACGACGACGACTGAATATAGCCGCCACAGCCCGTTTTTCGGGGCCGCTGGCATAACGATTATTGAGTAAGGGAGTATCAGATGGCCGGCAGTTCACAGAAATTCATAGCGCGAAATCGGGCGCCAAGAGTTCAGATCGAATATGATGTCGAACTTTATGGCGCCGAGAAAAAGGTCCAGCTTCCCTTTGTGATGGGGGTGGTGAGCGATCTGGTTGGCAAATCCGAGGTGGAGCAGCCGAGCGTTGCCGATCGGAAATTCCTGGAAATTGATGTCGACAATTTTGACGACCGGATGAAATCGATGGCCCCGCGGGCGGCGTTTACTGTGCCCAACACCCTGACCGGTGAGGGCAATCTGGCGGTCGATATTACATTTGAGAGCATGGATGATTTCAAACCTGCCGCCATTGCCGCCAAGGTGGCGCCGCTGCGTGAACTGCTTGAAGCCCGCACCCAGCTGTCCAACCTGATGACCTATATGGACGGCAAGACCGGGGCCGAGGATCTGATTTCAAAAATCATTCAAGACCCAAGCCTGTTGAAAACCCTCGCGGCGCAGGCAGCGCCGGGTGGCAGCAGCGACGCTGAAGAATAAGGAGGGTAGACATGGCTGAAGAACAACTCGAGGCGGAAGCCGCCGGTGGTGAAGAAGCATTTGGCTCAAATGAATTTGCAAGCCTGCTGCACAAGGAATTCCGACCCAAATCGGATCAGGCAAAGACAGCGGTAGAATCGGCGGTCAAAACGCTGGCCGAACAGGCGCTGGCCAATACCGCGCTGATCAGCGATGACGCGCTGCGCTCAATCGAAAGCATCGTTGCTGCGATCGACAAAAAACTGACCGAACAGGTCAATCTGGTGCTGCACAACGAAGAGTTCCAGAAACTGGAGAGCGCCTGGCGTGGTCTGCATTATCTGGTCAACAACACCGAAACCGACGAACAGCTGAAAATCCGGGTGATGCCTATCTCCAAGAAAGAGATGCACAAAACCCTGAAGAAATTCAAAGGCACAGCCTGGGATCAATCGCCGATCTTCAAAAAGCTGTACACCGAGGAATTCAGCCAGTTGGGCGGAGAGCCTTATGGGGCCTTGGTTGCGGACTATCACTTTGACCATTCGCCGCCAGATATCGAACTGCTGGGTGAAATGTCCAAGATTGCGGCCGCAGCCCATGCGCCACTGATCACCGGGGCGCAGCCCTCGCTGTTTCAGATGGACAGCTGGTCGGAACTGTCGAACCCGCGTGATCTGACCAAGATCTTTCAGACCCCGGAATATGCCGCCTGGCGGTCGCTGCGGGAAAGCGAAGATTCCAAATATGTTGGTCTGGCGATGCCACGGTTCCTGGGCCGGATGCCCTATGGCTCCAAAACCGATCCGGTCGAAGAATTTGCCTTTGAAGAAGACACCGGCAGTTCTGAAAGCGGTCACTATTCCTGGGTCAACGCGGCCTATGGCATGGCGATGAACATCACTCGTTCGTTCAAAGCCTACGGCTGGTGTTCGCGTATTCGCGGTGTTGAAAGTGGTGGCACGCTGGAAGATCTGCCGTCGCATACCTTCCCCACCACCGATGGCGGAGTCGATCAGAAATGCCCGACCGAAATTGCCATTGATGACCGGCGCGAGGCGGAATTGGCGAATAATGGCATGATGCCGTTGATCCACCGCAAAAACACCGATGTGGCCACCTTTATGGGGGCGCAATCGCTTCATAAACCTGCTGAATATGATGACCCGGACGCATCCTCGAACGCCGCACTTGGCGCGCGGTTGCCCTATCTGTTCGCCACCTGCCGGTTTGCACATTATCTGAAGTGCATGGTGCGCGACAAAGTCGGATCCTTCAAAAGTCGCCAGGGGATGGAAACCTGGCTGCAGGATTGGATCAACAATTACGTTGATTTCAACGCCGAGATTTCCTCGGAAAACGAAAAGGCGCGCAAACCTCTCGCCGCTGCCGAAGTGGTGGTGGAAGAGGTCGAGGGCAATCCGGGCTATTACAGCTCAAAGTTTTTCCTGCGCCCGCATTATCAGCTTGAAGGCCTTTCTGTCTCATTGCGGCTGGTATCCAAACTGCCCTCGGAAAAAGGGGCCTGATTCTCACTGAACAGGCCAATCTCATAATGCTCGTAACGAGTTGATGAATTTGAAAGGAAAATAAAATGGCTGCTAACATGTTTGTCAAAATTTCGGACATAACAGGCGATGCAATGGAGACAGGTCACAAGGACTGGATCGTTGTTCAATCTGCCAGTTGGAATGTTGAACGTGCGGTTGAAATGACCGATCTGGGCTCGACCCAGCGGATGCATGCCAACTCGAACTTTGGTAAGGTCGAGCTGTCATCCCAAATGGGCAAGGCGTCGAATGATCTTGCGCTGTCGGTTGCAAACGGCACTGTCCGCAAGGAAATCAAAATGGATTGGTGTCGCTCGGGTGACAGCGCCGCTGATGGCCTGCTGGTCTATTGTATCTGGAAGCTGAAAGACGTGGTGATCGATAGCTATTCGCTGTCGTCCAGCGAAGATGGTATTCCGGAAGAGACCTGGACACTGGCCTATGCTGCGATGGAAATCGAGTATAAGTCGACCGACCAGAAAACCGGCAAACTGAAGACTGAAGGCAACTTTAAGTGGAACGTTCAGACTGGCAAAGTCGAGTAATCTCGCTTTGCTACTCCGGGCACTTCGGTGCCCGGAGTTTTTTTGTCCAATAGATTTTAGCGACGGAGCACTGTGTGATGACACCCGAAGAGCATCTAAAATCTGGTGATCCCGCGGCGGCGCTAAAGGCGCTGCAAGACCGGGTGCGCGCCGACCCGTCGGATGCCAAGCTGCGTATCTTTCTGTTCCAGCTCTTGTGTGTGCTGGGCGATTGGAAACGCGCCATCGCGCAGTTGAAACTGAGCGCTGAACTAGACGAAGGCGCCACCCTGATGGCCAAGGCCTACCGCGAGGCGATCATCTGCGAGGTTTACCGCGAAAAGGTCTTCGCAGGCGAAAAAGACCCGATGATCTTTGGCGAGCCCGAAGAATGGCTGGCGCTGTTGATTGAGGCTCAGAAATTATTGGCGCAGGGTAAGGTGGAAAAGGCCGCCGCGCTGCGCGCCCGCGCCTTTGACGGCGCCCCTGCCAGCACCGGGGAGATCAACGGCGAACGGTTCGACTGGATCGCGGATGCCGATATGCGCCTGGGTCCGGTGCTTGAAGTGATTGTAAACGGCCGCTATTTCTGGCTGCCTTTTGCGCAGATCAGCAAGTTGGAGATCGAAGAGCCCTGCGACCTGCGGGACGCCGTGTGGACGGCTGGTACCCTGACGCTGGTCAACGGGGGCGAAGTGGCGGTGCTGATTCCGACCCGCTATCCAGGCTCGGCCACTGCCGAGCCATCGCTAATGCTGGCGCGGGCCACCGACTGGCGCGATGCCGGCCACGACACCTTTGTCGGCTTGGGGCAACGGTTGTTGACCACCGAGAAGGGCGATTTTGCCCTGATGGATCTGCGCAGCTTGCAGATAGATGGCCAAGAGGTCGCCAATGGCTGACAAGACCCTTGGCGAACGCCTGCAGCCTTCCTTGCTGGACCGGCTGACAGATCAGCAACCGGCAAATCTGAAGGAAACACGGGATTCGCGGGTCATTGACCTCAACCGCCTGCGCGAGATCATCCAGCGCGATCTGTCCTGGCTGTTGAACACCCATAGCGCCGAAACGCATTTTGACACCGAAAAATTTCCCTCGGTGGCGCGGTCTGTGATCAACTATGGCTTGTCCGAAGTGACGGGCGAATATTCCACTGATGAAAAAGCCGAGGCCATCCGCCGCTCGATCGAGCAGGCCATTTCCACCTACGAGCCGCGCATCATCGAAGGCTCGGTTGATGTTCTGTTGAGCAGCGGCACCAATGACACCAAAATGACCGTTGGTCTGGATATCCGGGCTGACATGTGGGCACAGCCAATGCCGCTGGAATTGTTCCTGCGCAGCAAGGTTGATTTGACCACCGGCGAAGTCGCAGTGGAAAGGGGGCTGTAGCTTGGACACTCGGCTTCTGGAACATTATGAAAACGAACTGAACTATCTGCGCGATATGGGCGGAGAATTTGCCGCCGCCTATCCAAAGATTGCCTCGCGTCTGGGCATGGAGGGGATCGAGGTTCTGGATCCTTACGTGGAACGTCTGCTCGAAGGGGTGGCGTTTCTGTCGGCGCGGGTGCAGCTGGAGCTGCAACTGCAATATCCTAATTTCACCGCCAACCTGCTGGAAATCATCTATCCGCATTATCTGGCGCCAACCCCGTCGATGATGATCGCCGCCTTCAAGCCCGACGTCAGCAACTCGGCGGTCAAAAGCGGCTATGTGTTGCCGCGCCATTCCATTCTGCGCAGCCGCTTGACCGAGGGGGAACAAACCGCCTGCGAATTCCGCACTGCCTCCGAGATGACCATGTGGCCGATCGAAATCACCGAGGCCGAGTATATCGACGGGCGTGGCGAACTGGTGGCGGCGGGGGTGGCCAGCGGGGTGGATGCCCGCGCCGGTATCCGGCTGCGGCTGCGGCGCAGTGATGGCGAGGCGATCTCGGATCTGGCGATGAATAATCTGACGCTGTATCTGAGCAACGCGGCGGGCAATAGCTGGCCGCTGCTGGAACTGCTCTGCACCCAGGTGCAGGGGCTGGTGGCGCGCTCTACCGACCGGCGCGCTGATTGGCACATGGCGCTGCCAGAGGGGCGGATTGTGCAGCGCGGGTTTGAGGCGGACGAGGCCCTGTTGCCCACCCCGCGGCAGGTGTTTGACGGCTATCGCCTGCTGCAGGAATACTTTGCCATGCCCGAGCGGTTCCGCTTTGTCGAGTTGCAGGGGCTGCGGACAGCGTTGCAACGGGCCAAGGGTCCCGAGGTGGATATCTATATCCTGCTGCGCGAAGGCATGAGTGAGGTCGCTCCGGTGGTGGCGCCCGAGGTGTTTACCCTCAATGCCGTGCCCGCAGTGAACCTGTTCGAGAAACGCTGCGACCGGGTGCAGATCGCGCCGCATGACACCGAACATCACGTGGTGCCCAACCGCACCGCCGGGCTGGATTTTGAGATTTACAGTCTGAACACTGTCACCGGCATCAGCGGCGAGGGTGAAGACGATGTGATTTTCCGGCCGTTTTACTCGGCCACAGATTTTACCGCCTCGGGCGAGAATTTTCCGGCCTATTACAGCGTAAAACGACGGATGCGGCAGCGCTCCGAAAAGGAACGGCTGCGCGGGGTGCGGAGTTCCTACCTTGGCTCCGAGATGTATCTGACACTGGTGGACCGGTCCCAGGCCCCCTACGGGGCTGATCTGGAACAGCTGGCGGTCAAGGCCTTGTGCACAAACCGTGATTTGCCGATGCTGCTGGCCACCGGGGATGACAATGTGTTCCACCTGCCCGAAGGCGGCCCGGTGACCTCGATCACCCTGCCGGTCTCTCCGACCCGGCCGCGTCCGACTCTGGCACAGGGCGATACCGCCTGGCGGCTGATCTCACATCTGAGCCTGAACTATGCCTCTATTACCGAAACCGGCAAGGGGCAGTCGGCAGCGGCGCTGCGCGAACTGGTCGGGCTTTATGCGCCACTGGGCAACCGGGTGACCGAGAAACAGCTGGAGGGGATCGTGTCGATTTCGACCCGCCCCATCGTGCGCCGGATGAGCGACGAAGTTCTGTCCACCGCGGTGCGGGGTCTGGAGATCACTCTGGGCTTTGACGAAAGCTTTTTCGAGGGCAGCAACATCTATGCGCTTGGCGCTGTGCTGGAACGGTTCTTGCGCCGCTATTCCACCATCAATTCATTCACCGAAACTGTCCTAAAAACTGAAAAACGCGGGGAAATTGCCAGATGGCGACCGGAAAAAGGTCTGGGCCGGATACTCTGAGCCATTTTGACAAACTGGTCGAAAACCCTGGAAAACATCATATTTTTCAGGCGCTCAGAGTGTTGGAAGCCCATTACGCCGAGGCCCCGCGTCTGGGCGAAAGCCGCCGCCCGCGGCAGGATAAGCTACGTCTGGGCCAAGAGGCCGAGCTGGCGTTTCCGCCCAACACAATTGCCGATTTTACCCCACCACAGGGTGACCAGCCGGCGCGGCTGACCAATCGCTTCTTTGGGCTGTTTGGGCCGCAGGGCCCGTTGCCGCTGCACCTGACCGAATACGCCCGCGACCGCAAACGCAACCACCGGGACCCGACGATGGTTGGCTTTGCCGATATGTTGACGCACCGGATGATGGGGCTGCTGTACCGGGCCTGGGCCCAGGGCCAGCCGGCGGTGAGTTTCGACCGGGATGAGGACCCACTGGCGCGCAAGGTGGCGTCGCTGGCCGGGTATAACGGTGACAGTTTGCGGGGCCGCGATGCGATGCCGGACATGGCCAAGCTGCATTTCGCCGGCCATCTGGGACAAGAGGCCAAAAACCCCGAGGGGCTGGTCTCTATCCTGTCGGCGTTTTTTGATGTGCCGGTGCAATTGCAGGAATTTATCGGCAGCTGGCTGGATCTGGAACCGGATGACCAATGGCAGTTGGGCCGGGCCGGCGGGCTGGGTCAATCCACCAGCATCGGGACAAAAGTCTGGAGCCGCAGTGCCAAGTTTCGGCTGCGGATCGGCCCTCTGAGCCTGGAGGATTACCAACGCCTATTGCCCGGTGGCCCGGCGCTAACCCGGATGCGGGCGATTGTCCGCTCTTATATTGGCGATGTGCTGGATTGGGACGTCAATCTGGTGCTGGCCGGCGATCAGGTGCCGCGCGCCAGTCTGGGCGGCACCACCCAATTGGGCCACACGTCCTGGATCGGCAGTCGTCCAGACCCCGATGCGGAACGCCCAGATGTTGATGATTTATACCTGTACCCCAGTCTTGGGGATCTACAGGCAGACAGTTTAAAGGGAGGTATTTGACATGACTGAGATCAGCCGCGTGGCCCTGTTCGGAAAGCTGAACAAATTGGGCTACCAAGCCGTCGAAAGTGCAACCGTGTTCTGCAAGATGCGGGGCAATCCATATGTTGAGCTGGTGCATTGGATGCATCAGATCCTGGCGGGACAGGACAGCGACCTGCACCGGATTGTCGCCCATTATGACCTCGACCCTGGCAAGATTGCCGCCGAGATGACCCGGTCACTGGATATGCTACCGCGCGGCGCCTCGACCATTTCAGACCTCAGCGATCACCTGATGGACGCGATGGAGCGTGGCTGGGTCTGGGGCTCGCTGCTGTTTTCAGCCAATCAGGTGCGCAGTGGCTATCTGCTACTGGGGATGCTGAAAACCCCAGCCCTGCGCAATATCCTGACGTCGATGTCGCCCGAACTGGCGCGCATCGGGGCGGATGATCTGGCCGACAATTTCATCAAGATTACTGATGGATCGCCCGAGGAAACTATGGGCGCGCAGGATGGCTCGACCACCGGCGGTGGGGCTGCACCGGGCGAGGCCTCGGACGCGATGGCGCCGGCCGTGATGGGCAAGGGCGAGGCGCTCGAGAAGTTTTGCACCGATATGACCGAGCAGGCCCGCAATGGCGAGATTGATCCCATCGTTGGCCGCGACGAAGAGATCCGCCAGATTGTTGACGTGCTGATGCGGCGGCGGCAAAACAACCCGATCCTGACCGGTGAGGCCGGGGTGGGCAAAACCGCGGTGGTCGAAGGCTTCGCGCTGCGGATTGCGCGGGGCGATGTGCCACCTGCCTTGCATGATGTGCGGCTGCTGATGCTGGACGTGGGCCTGTTGCAGGCCGGCGCCAGCATGAAGGGCGAGTTTGAAAACCGTCTGCGTCAGGTGATTGACGAGGTTCAGTCCAGTGATGTGCCGATTGTGCTGTTCATTGACGAGACCCATACCCTGATCGGCGCCGGCGGGGCTGCGGGCACCGGCGATGCTGCCAACCTGCTGAAACCGGCTCTGGCGCGCGGCACCCTGCGCACCATCGGCGCGACGACCTGGGCCGAGTATAAGAAATACATCGAAAAAGACCCGGCACTGGCCCGGCGCTTTCAGGTGGTGCAGGTGGACGAGCCGAGCATCCCCAAGGCCATTCTGATGATGCGGGGCATTGCCTCGATGCTGGAAAATCACCACCGGGTGCAGGTGCTGGACGAAGGCATCGAGGCCGCCGTCAGCCTGTCGGCGCGTTACATCCCGGCGCGGCAACTGCCGGATAAATCGGTCAGCCTGCTGGACACCGCCTGCGCCCGCGTGGCGGTGAGCCAGCACGCGGTACCGGCCGAGGTGGACGATTGCCGCCGCCACATCGAGGCGCTGACCACCGAGCTGCTGATCATCGGTCGCGATGAAACTGCCGGGTATGAGGTCGGCGACCGACGCGAGGCGGTTGAGACAGCCAAGAGTGCTGAGGAAGACCGGCTGGTTGGCCTGAGCGAACGCTGGGATGCAGAGAAGGCGGTTGTCGAAGAGATCCTGGATCTGCGCGCCAAACTACGCGAGGGCGCCGCACCTGTGGATGCCCCTGCAGAGACTGAGGACGAGACTGGCGATAGCCCGCTGGACGATGCGGCCCGCGCCGATCTGATGCAGCAGTTGCGGGCAAAGAACACCGAGCTGGAAACCCTGCAGGCGGAAAGCCCGTTGATCCTGCCGATTGTCGATCATCAGGCGGTGGCCAGCGTTGTTGGTGACTGGACCGGCATTCCAGTGGGTCGCATGGTCAGCGATGAGATCGAAACCATTCTCAACCTGGAAGAACATCTGGCCAAGCGGGTGATCGGACAGGATCACGCGATGAAGATGATTGCCAAGCGCATTCAAACCAGCCGCGCCGGGCTGGACAACCCATCGAAACCAATTGGGGTGTTCCTGCTGGCCGGGACCAGCGGTGTCGGCAAGACCGAAACCGCACTGGCACTGGCCGAGGTGCTCTATGGTGGTGAACAGAACGTCATCACCATCAACATGTCGGAATACCAAGAGGCCCATACGGTCAGCTCCCTGAAGGGCGCGCCTCCGGGCTATGTCGGCTACGGCGAAGGCGGTGTGCTGACCGAGGCGGTGCGGCGCAAGCCATACTCGGTTGTGCTGCTGGACGAGGTTGAAAAGGCCCACCCCGATGTGCACGAGGTGTTTTTCCAGGTCTTTGACAAAGGCGTGATGGAAGACGGCGAGGGCCGGGTGATCGACTTTAAGAACACCCTGATCCTGCTGACCTCAAACGTAGGGTCCGAGTTGATTATGGATCTGTGCAGCGACCCGGACCTGTTGCCGGAACCCGAAGGCATCACCAAGGCACTGCGCGATCCGCTGCTGAAAGTCTTTCCGGCGGCTTTGCTGGGGCGTCTGGTCACCATTCCCTATTACCCGCTGAGCCCGGACATGATCGCCAAGATCACCGTGCTGCAACTGAACCGGATCAAAAAACGGGTGATGGAATCGCACAACGTGCCGTTTGAGTACTCGGATGCGGTGGTCGATAAGATCGTTGAGCGCTGTCAGGAACTTGAATCCGGTGGCCGCATGATCGACGCGATTGTGACCAATACCATGCTGCCCGATATCTCGGCTGAGTTCCTGAAGCGCCTGATGCAGGGCACAGAAGTGACCAAGGTTGGGATCGACGTCACTGACGGAGAGTTTTCTTATAGTTTCGATTAGACAGTTGGTTTTCTTGGCGCTGTGATGGAGATTTTTGATCCCCTCAACGTTGCCAATTCCAATTCATAGAACCAAAGGTAAGGATATCCAAAATGGCCAAAACAACTGTCACCAAACATAAGTTCTATGTTGTCGATCTGATCCGTAGCAAACCTAAAACCACATATCTCGAAATCCCGAAATACCGGGTTGATGTGGAAATTGAGGTGACGACCAAGGCGACGTTGAAAAAGCCTGCGGAAGTGCCAAGCACCAAGATGAAGCGCTTGGAAGAGGCGGGCAGGGCCGAGCTGGAGCGCTATGAGACGATCATTGCGCAAGAAGCGGCAACGCTGGACGCTAAGGTCGCCAAATTGATGGCAACCCCCGGTGAAAAAGCCAAAGCTGACGCTGAAAAAATGATTCAGGCCAGTAACGCCATGATCAAAAATGCCCTGGCCTCGGCTGAGGGCGCAGCGCAAAAGGCTATTGAGACCCGCCTGAAGAAAGAAGCCAAGGGCGATAGTTTGCTGACCGAAGCGCGGGTTAAAACCACGCTTAAGGTTACAGTGGGGGTCATCAAGATTGCCGGATCTGTGGCCAAGCTGGTGGCGACGTCAGGGGCCGAAGTCACCTCGTATAAAACCATTCTGGTTCAGGTGGTGAAGTTGGGGCTTGAAGTCAATCAACAGCTGAAGAATGAGGCCAAGCTGCGCAAGGATCTGTATAGTGGCATACAGGCATATATCGTACTGCGTGGCACCGTTTTGATGCAGGCAGCTGAACGGCAGGGGATCACCGATACCAAAGGAATTTCCCCCAAACATCCACTGGATGCCGTTAAAAAACTGACTGCAAAAGCCTTGGCCATGGGGGAAGAAGTGACCAAGGGCCGGGATGCGAAAAGTATCGCCAAAGAGCTGTTGAGTGCCACCGTCAAGGGGATCAAAGCCAAGGTCAATGATGCGGAAAGTGCCCGTAAAGCCTATCGGGAGCACACTACGAAGACCCGTCAAAAAACCGATGATCTGGGTGGTGCAGCCGATAAGTTGATGAAAAAGGCCCGCGCCTCCAAAACTTTGAAAGACGGGATCAAATTGGGCGCGGAATGTATGACCCTGAAACGGGCAGCCAGCGAATTGGCCGCCAAGTTGCAGGACCGTGAAAAATTTCTGGAGGAGATGCAGGCCCTGATGGAAGGCAACGGTATGAAAGTGGATGATGCCACCACCATCGAAAAGCTGAAAGCGCTGGATAAGAAAAGCATCGCCACCGAGGCGGGTACGGTTTTGAGCACTATCAAGACCATTAAATCCATGGTGGGTAATGTTGCCGATGCCGTCGGCTAATAGGCTGGAACGTTCGGTCCTGGCAGCATGTGAAATGTTGCCAGGCGTCTAACAAAGGAGACAAGAATTCTTGGAAACGGACCTTCAAGAAACCACGTTGCGTGACCGCGCTCGGGCCTTTGTAGAGCGTGATAGTGTCAGGAACACGATCCTTGGCGTTATCATTTTCAATGCAATCACTCTGGGGTTGAGTACGTCATCTACGGTGACAGATCAGATTGGCGGATTGCTGTCAGTAATTGACCGCACCGTGCTGGCGATCTTTGTCGCGGAACTGGCGCTCAAGTTTTTTGCCTATGGCTGGCGGTTTTTTGCTTCGGCCTGGAATATATTTGATCTGCTGGTGGTTTCGGTTGGATTGTTGCCCGATAAACAGGGGCTGTCGGCGCTGCGCGGGCTGCGTGTGGTGCGCGCCTTGCGATTGCTGTCGGTGGTGCCGCAGATGCGGTCCGTGGTGCAGGCGTTGCTGGATGCGCTGCCTGGCATGGGCGCCGTCATCGTGATGCTGTCGATTGTCTATTATGTCTTCGCGGTGATGGCGACGCTTATGTATGGGCCATTTTTTGACGAATGGTTCGGCACCCTGGGCCGGTCGATGTATTCGCTGTTCCAGATCATGACACTGGAAAGCTGGTCGATGGGGATTGTGCGGCCGGTGATGGTGGTGTTCCCGATGGCCTGGGTGTTTTTTGTACCCTTTATCATCATCACCGCCTTCTCGGTGTTGAACCTGTTCATCGGTCTGCTGGTCAACACCATGCAGACCGCGGTGGAGGATGACGACGAGGCGGAATTTGAAAAGCTGCGCGAATTGGTGCGCACAGAAACCGATATTGTAGACGTGCATGTGATGGAACTGCGGCAGGAGATCCGATCTCTGCGCGAGGAACTGTTAGCACCACGGGGAGAGTCGAATGGCCAGTAGCTCGCAAAAATTTATCGCACGTAATCGCGCTCCGCGGGTGCAGATCGAATATGACGTCGAACTGTACGGTGCCGAGAAAAAGGTGCAGCTGCCCTTTGTCATGGGGGTGATGAGCGATCTGGTGGGAAAGTCCAAGGTGGCGCAGCCCGCCGTGGCGGATCGAAAATTTCTAGAAATTGACGGTGATAATTTTGACGACCGGATGAAGGCAGTGGCCCCGCGTGCGGCCTTTAGCGTGCCGAATACGCTGACCGGAGAGGGCAATCTGGCGATTGATCTGACGTTCGAGAAAATGTCGGATTTCTCTCCCGGAGCCATTGCTGCGGGGGTGGACAGTCTGGCGCCGCTGCTGGAGGCCCGCAGTCAGCTGAACAATCTGATGGCCTATATGGATGGCAAATCCGGGGCTGAGGCGCTGATCGAAAAAATTCTCGGCGATACCAGCCTGCTGTCGGCCTTGTCCTCGGACGGGCCGGATGCAGAGGTCGGCATGGCGGCGGCACTGTCCAGCCTGCGCGACGTTGAGCTGCCGCAGGCAGAGGTTGACCAAAGCGGCGATATTCTGGCTGGCCTGAGCGCGCGCGCGCCGGAAGAGACCGCTAAAGCGGATGATCTGGGGTCGGCTCTGTCCAGTCTGGCAGCGGTTGAGATTGAGGAGACGCCTGCTGATGACAGCACCGATATACTGGGCGACCTCGCGGCGCAGGAGTTGGTCGAAGCGGTCGACACCAGCACTGATGATGCGCTGAGCAGTCTGGCGGCGGTTGAGGTCGACGAGGCTCCTGAGGACGACAGCGCTGATATACTGGGCGACCTCGCGGCGCAGGATGTGGCCGAGGCGGTCGACACCAGCTCTGATGATGCGCTGAGCAGTCTGGCGGCGGTTGAGGTCGACGAGGCTCCTGAGGACGACAGCGCCGATATACTGGGCGACCTCGCGGCGCAGGATGTGGCCGAGGCGGTCGACACCAGCTCTGATGATGCGCTGAGCAGTCTGGCGGCGGTTGAGATTGACGAGACGCCTGAGGATGACGGCACCGATATATTGGGCGACCTTGCGGCGCAGGATCTGGCCGAGGCGGTCGATACCAGCTCTGATGACGCGCTGAGCAGTCTGGCGGCGGTTGAGGTCGACGAGGCTCCTGAGGACGACAGCGCTGATATACTGGGCGACCTCGCGGCGTTGGATGTGGTCGAGGAGGTCGACACCAGTTCCGATGACGCGTTGAGCAGCCTGGCGGCGGTTGAGATTGGCGAGGGTCCCGAGGACGACGGCGCCGATATACTGGGCGACCTTGCGGCGCTGGATCTGGCCGAGGAGGTCGATACCAGTTCCGATGACGCGTTGAGCAGGCTGGCAGCGGTTGAGATTGACGAGGCTCCTGAGGACGACAGCGCTGATATACTGGGCGACCTTGCGGCGCTGGATGTGGCGGAGGAGGTCGATACAGGGGCTGATGATCTGTCGGCTTTGCTGGGCGGGCTGGACGATGTGGCGACGCCCCAAGACAATATAGATGACATTCTGGGCGGTTTGGGCGACCTGGGTGCCGAGGAGACCGACGCGCCCTTGGATGCTGGTGGGCTGGATGACCTGTTGGGAGATCTGGAGGCCGCCGATGCCGAAACCGAAGAGGCGGACGCGCAAGGGCTGGACGATCTGTTGGGCGACCTGTCGGATGCCGAGGACGGGGATGATCTGGATGGGTTGTTCGCTGACCTGGAAGACGATGCCGCAGCCGAGCCGGAGGGCGGTGATGGCCTTGATGATTTGCTGGGCGATCTGACCGGGGCGGATGACAGCGGGCTTGATGCGCTGCTGGGCGACACCTCCGAGGGTGAGGACGGTGATTTGGATCTGGACGATCTTTTGGGATCGTTGGAGGATGACAGCCCTGAGGCGGGGGATGATTTAGACGATCTTCTGGGTGCGTTGGACAGTACTGATGACAGTACCGATGACGGTGCGGCAGAGGCTGCGGAGGCAGTGAAACTCAGCCAGACCGAAGAGCCTGAATTTGCCTATGGCACCCTCAGTGCGAGCCGACCTGAGCCGCAGCGATTGGTACGCAAGCGGTTCCGACTGGCCATCCTTGGGGATTTCTCGGGGCGGGCGGCGAAAGGCATTGTCGAGATCGGAGATCAGTTGGCGGCGCGTCGGGCGGTCATTCTGGACCCGGATACTGTTGAAGACGTGATTGAAAGTTTTGCCACCGAATTGGTGTTGCCGATTGGCCGGGATGGCGCTGGCATGGCGGTGAAGCTGGGCGGGCTGGACGATCTGCACCCGGATGAGCTGTACGAAAACGTCGAGCTGTTTTCCGAGTTGGTCGGGCTGCGCAAGCAATTGCAAAGCGGGGTGACGGCGGATCATGCGGCCAGCACACTTCGCGCCTGGGGTGAGAAACACGGCACCCGCGTCAGCCCTCCGAAACCACGCTCCGGCGGCAATGCGGTGCCTGCGGATTGCCGGTTGAGCGCGTTTCAGCTGTTGGTTGGCGATGCCGAGAACCAGTTGGGGCAGGTCTCGCCGGTGCAGGATCTGCTGGCGCGGGTGGTTGGCCCGCATATTCGGGCGCTGCCCAATGCGGATGTGGCCGCAATGATTGTGGCGGTGGACGCGGCGCTGTCGGATGCCATGCGCATGGTGTTGCACCACCCGGAGTTCCAGTCGCTGGAGGCGCAGTGGCGGTCGCTGGATTTGATCGCGCGATCGGTTGAGGACGACGACACGCTGGACGTGATGCTATATGATATCTCGGCCGAGGAACTGGCGGCAGATTTGACCGCGAGTGAGGATCTGAGCGACAGCGGTTTCGTCAAGTTGCTGACCGGTGAGCCGCTGGACGAGGAAAACGGACGCGGCGGATATTCGGCGCTGATCGGGTTGTATCAGTTTGAGGAAACCCCGCCCCATGCGGAATTGCTGGGCCGGATTGCGCGGGTTGCGGCGCATGTGGATGCGCCTTTCCTGGCCGGAATATCGCCTGCATTCCTGGAGACGGAAAAAGACAAACTGCCATCCGTGGTGACTAAGGCCTGGGATACGCTGCGGGGCATGGGTGAGGCTGGGCATTTGGGTCTGGTGTCGCCACGCTTTATGCTGCGCCGTCCATATGGCGCCAAGAGCGAGCCGATCTATGAGTTCCAGTTTGAGGAATTCACCGAAAGCGAAGGTCTGCGCGGCCTGCTTTGGGCCAACCCGGTGGTGCTGGCGGCGATCCTTTTGGCGCGCTCGTTCAAACAGAACGGGGCCTCGATGGGGCTGGGGCAGATCATGTCGCTGGGTGACATTCCGTTCCACTATGTCAACGACCGATTTGGCGATCAGGTGGCGCTGCCCTGCACCGAGCGCAATATAAATCTGGACAAAATCGCGCTGGCACAGGAGCGCGGATTTATGGCGGTGTCGGCGATCAAAGGACGGGATGAAATCCGCCTGACCTCGTTTGGCTCGCTGGCGGGCGGGGATATTCTGGGGCCCTGGACAGGCATGCCAGCGCCGGACCCGTCGCCGCCGGATCCAAAACCCGCCGCTGCGGCTGACCCGGCTGGCGATGATCTTGACGATCTGGGGCTGGACGATCTGGATCTGGACCTTGGCCTTGATGACGATGATAGTGGTCTGGGTGATCTTGACGATCTTCTGGCTGGATTTGGCGATGATACCGATGACAGCGGCGAGGATGACGATGACAGTATGGATGCCGATCTTGCTGCGCTGTTGGACGATTTATGATGTTAACATTTAGCATATCAATGTATTTTTTGTGCCCGGTTTGCCCCGGTGAAAAGAGGCGTCATGGCTGAAAGTAAACCACATGAGCATAGCATTGTTTGGATGACCGGCAGTTATAAGGCCCGTGATCTGCTGCTGAAACGTGCGATCATACGCGAAGGTCTGAGCATGTTGACCGAAACGACGGTTGAGTTTCAGTGCAAGAACAAGGCGGTGAAGCTGGATCAGATTGTCGGCCAAACCATGAACCTGCATGTGATGACCGATGACGGTGTTGATCAGAAGTATTCAGGCCTGTGTATCTCGGTTGAAAATCTGGGGATGCGGGATGGATATGGTCACTACGTGGCCGAGGTGCGGCCGTGGTTCTGGCTGCTGACCCGGACGCAGGATTGCCGGGTGTTTCAGAACCTGTCGGCGGTCGACATCATCAAGCAGATCCTGAACGAACATGGCTTTAGCGATTTCAGGGACAGGTTGAGCGGCAGCTATGAAGCACGTGAATACTGTCTTCAGTATCGTGAAAGCGATTTTGATTTCCTCTGCCGCCTGATGGAGGAAGAGGGAATCTATTACTATTTCGACAGTACCAGCGATAAGAACGCGGCTGAAAAGCTGCTGCTCTGCGATGGTGTCAGCGGCCATTCTCCGATCAGTGGCACGTCGACGATAGAATTCCACGCGCGCGATGACGCGGACCGGCGGCGCAAGGATCACATCGCGGAATGGGGCCGCGAAGAGATGCTGACACGGGGCAAAGTCACCCTGAATGATTTTGATTTCCTGTCGCCGTCTGCGGATTTGAAGGTGAACAACAAAATCGAAAAAGGCAGTCATAACCACAAAGATCATGAGGTTTATGACTATCCGGGTCACTATCGCAAAAACACCGGGCTGGGCAACACTCAGGCGCGGGTGCGGATGGAGGCCGAGGCGATACGGCACAAACGCTGGCGTGGCGCGTCAAGCGTGCGGGGGCTGGCAGCAGGCTATACTTTCAAGCTGAAGAACCACCCGGAAAAGGACGCCAACGCCGAATATCTGGTGGTGGATTGCATCCACTACCTACAGGTGGCCGGCGATTTCTCTGAGCGCGAGTCACAGAAGAAACGACCTCAGAACAGTGGCGAGATGCGCCACGACCTGAAGGCCGCGAACATGGACTTTCCCGAAGAGATGAAGGGCGATGCCTATTCTTCGACCTTTGGGGCGATTCCAAAGCAGGACCAATACCGTGCGCCGCTGGCGACGCCCTGGCCCGAGATTCCCGGGCTTCATACGGCCATCGTTACCGGCCCGGCAGGTGATGAAATCTGGACCAATGAACATGGCCAGATCAAGGTGCAGTTCCATTGGGACCGCGAAGGCAAAAGTGACGAAAAATCCTCGTGTTTTGTGCGGGTGGTGACGCCGTGGTCCGGCAAGGGTTGGGGCATGGTGGCGGTGCCGCGTATTGGTCAAGAGGTGGTCATTCAGTTCGAAGAGGGCGACCCTGACCGGCCAATCTGCACCGGTATGCTGTATAACAAGGACACCATGCCGCCCTATAACTACCCGGATGATCAGACCCAGATGGGGTTCAAGACCAACTCGTCCAAGGGGGGCGGCGGCTATAACGAGTGGATGTTCGAGGACAAAAAAGACGCCGAAATGATGCGGGTGCAGGCGCAAAAAGATCATCAGATGTTGGTTAAGAACAAGTCGGTAGAGACCATCGGCCTGGATGAGATAGACGCTGGTGCTCATGACGAAGACGGCTGTGTTAGCCGCGTGGTCAAGCAACATGTGACAGAGACCCTGCTGGATGGGGATCACTATTTCACCATCGAGACTGGCAGTCAGGAAATTGAGATCAAGACGGATAAGACCCAGACCATCGAGGGCAAGCATACCAAGACCATTACCGGCAATGATGCGACAACTGTGAAAACCGGTAATATGACGGTGGATGTCAGCTCGGGTAAGATTGAAATGACCGCAGCAATTGAAATTTTGCTTAAGGTTGGCGGATCTTCGATTAAGATCGACAATTCCGGGGTGACAATCAAAGGGCCAATGATCAAGATCGAAGGCACGGCCATGGTCGAAGCCAAGGCCCCCATGACGACCGTTAAGGGAGACGCAATGCTGACCCTTAAGGGTGGTCTGACGATGATAAACTAGGTGGGACTGATGATTTTTAATGACCTGGTAAAAATGCCGACTGACCCGGTGGCGAAATTGCTGTCACGGGCCAATGTCATGTTGAAAACACCGTTGCAGGCGCCACCAACGGCGGGCGCCTCTGAGGTGCTGCAAGAGCTGAGCGACAAGGGCGCGCTGGTGGACCTGTTGCGGCTGCTGGCGATCTTGCTGCCGCCGCGCGAGAGGGTCTGGTGGGCCTGTCTGGCGGCCCGCGATTACATCGGGCCGCGCTCAGATAACGACCCGCCCTCGCTGACCGCATCCGAGGCCTGGGTTTATGATCCGTCGGAGGAAAACCGCGATGCGGCGCGGATAACCTTGGACCACGCCTATGTCGATGATGACACGGTGAATTGCGCGCTGGCTGTGTTGTATGCTGATGGCACCCTGGGACCGGGGGACCTGAAACAATATCCCGCGCCTGCCGGGGCCTCGGAAACCGCAGCATTTGCCATGAATATGGTAGCCTTGTCAGAATTGTCTGATAAGTTTGAAGAGCATGGCCAGATTTTGGTCAAGCGGGCGGTGAATATTGGACGCGGTGGCAACGGGCAGGCGGATTCTGTTCAGCCCGCAAAAGATAACGATTAACGAGGAGGAAGGTTAAGCCATGGGAATGCCCCAAGCCCGTCTTACGGATCTACATGCCTGCATGTTGCCTTCGATACCGCCGCCGCCGGTGCTGCCGGTGCCGACCCCTATTTTGCCGCCCTGTGCGGTGACTGTGCTGGTCGGTAAACTGCCGGCCGCGCGGCTAACGGATATGGTGACTGCGGCGCCGCCGCATCCCATTATCAAAGGCTCGATGACTGTTTTGATCAACAAACTCCCGGCGGCCCGCATTGCGGACAACGCCGCTTGCGGTGGCTTGATCCTCAAAGGCGAGTTTACTGTTTTGGTCGGAGGATAACGCCACTTATGGCCGTGACACTGAAATTTCAAAGCTCGGGCTCCATTCCCGGAGATTCTGCGCCGGTGCCGATGCGCGGTCCCAGCCTGACGGTTGGGCGGGGTAACAGCAATGATCTGGTGTTGCCGGATCCCGACCAGTTGCTGTCGCGCACGCACTGTGTGATCGAAGACCACAACGGCAATATCGTGGTGGTCGATCTCAGCTCAAACGGGACCTTTCTGAACTACTCAAAAATCCCGCTGGGACGGACCCCAACTCCATTGAATAATGGCGATGTATTGTGCATCGGCAATTACGAGATGGTGGTGGATATTCGCGATGAGCTGGCAGAAGCTGGCGAGATGATTGCCGCCCCGGCAGCGCAGGCTGGGGTGTCGCATGGTAATGCCGACAACGCGCCTGACCCAATGGATTTGCTGGACGATGTCGGGCCGGGTGGTGATTTTCTGGATGATCTTCTGGGCGGATCCAAACCCACCGGCCCGTCGCAGATGAACCCGGTTGATCCGATCGACGACCTGCTGCCGCCAATGGGCGAGGACGAAGACCCGTTTTTCCGGAAATCCATTGACGGCCGCGAGGGCGACGGTGCCAGCCTGCCCAGCCACAATCCTTCGGCGCAGGATGCGTTTTCACCGCAGGTGGCCCAGGCTGCGGCCGCTATCCCAGATGACTGGGATGATGACTTTTTGTCGGGCATAGGCGAAGTTCCAACGCCAACGCCAACGCCAACGCCGGTCGCCACCAAAGACCCCTTTATCGAGCCTTCGGATCAGGTTGCCGTGGCCCCGCCTCCTCAACCAGTGGCGCCGCCCGTTGTCACCCGACCGGCTGCTGAACCTGTTGCGCCCAAACAGAGCGCGCCGGTGCCGTCGGATCGCAATGATCACGCCGCAGCAGTTGATGCTTTCCTGAGCGGTCTGGGGGCCGAGGGTCTGGAGATCAAATCCGAAGATCACCTGAACACTATGGCCCGTATGGGGCGGGTCATGCGCACTCTGGTCACCGGGCTGCGGGAAATCCTGATGACGCGGGCATCGATCAAATCCGAGTTTCGGATTGAGCAGACGATGATTTCAGCCGGCGGCAACAATCCGTTGAAATTCTCCATCACCCCCGAGCAGGCGGTCGAGGCGATGGTGCTGCCGGCGACGCGGGGCTACCTGAGCCCGGAAACCGCCGCCGAGCAGGCGCTGAATGATATCAAGGCGCATGAGGTGGCGATGATGACGGGTATGGAAGCAGCGCTGAAAGGTGTGCTGACCCGGCTAGATCCCAAAGTTCTGGAAACTCAAATTCAGGACAAGGGCGGTATTAGTGGCCTGCTAAAGGGTAAAAAGGCACGCTATTGGGACGTCTACGAACGGCTTTATTCCGAGATATCGGACCAGGCTGAAAATGATTTTCATGAACTGTTCAGCCGCGAATTCTCGCGGGCTTATAAGCAACAATTGGACAGACTAAAAAAATAATCAGCGCCACTGCGTTGACCTAAAGTTAAGAAGAGGAGAGCCAGGTGTCCTGGGACAGCAAAGTGCTTTGGACCGAGGGGCTGTTTTTGCAGCCGCATCATTTCCAGCAGTCGGATCGTTATACCGAAGCTCTGGTCACCGGGCTGGCGCGGCGAACGCGCCCCTATGGCTGGGGTGTGAACGGGCTGGAAATTGACCATGAGGCCCTGAAGGTTGGTCAGTTCGCCTTGAAAAGCTGCGAGGGGCTGACCCATGACGGTACTGTGTTTCGGGTGCCGATGGCGGACCCGCATCCGCCGGCGATGGAGGTGCCAACCACGGTCAAGGATTGCATCGTCTATCTGACGGTTCCGCAACGGCGTCAGGGCGCGGCCGAAGTGGATCTGTCGGGGGCGGAAATGTCGGCCAGCCGGTTGCGCCCCTCCAAACAAGAGGTAAGCGACGTCACCAGCAGCGAGCGCAAGCCGGTGGATCTGGACGTGGGCAAGATGCGTCTGCAATTTGCCCTTGAGGTTGATGATCTGGCGGACCGGCTGGCGATTCCGGTGGCCCGCATCATCGAGGTGCGCGCTGACAAGGAAATCATTCTGGATCAGGCCTTTATTCCGTCGTGTCTGGATGTGCGGGCGGCGCCGGCCCTGGCGGGGTTCCTGCGCGAGCTGGAAGGATTGTTGGGGCACCGGATGGAGGCCCTGTCGGGGCGGCTGGCCGAAGGCGGCAATGCCCGCGGTGTGGCCGAGGTGTCGGATTTCATGCTGCTGATGGTGGTCAACCGGATGTTGCCGGTCATTCGCCACATGACACAGATTGAAAACCTGCACCCCGAGAGCTTTTTTGTCACCTGTGCGGCGCTGGCCGGAGAACTGTCGGTGTTTATGGCCGCGGACAAGCAGGTGCCGGCTTTTCCACCCTATACCCACGATAATCTGATCGCCTGTTTTGCACCGGTCATTCGCACATTGCGACAATACCTCAGCTCGGTTCTGGAGCAGACGGCGATACCGATCAAACTGGACCCGCGCAAATATGGCATATCGGTGGGCGTCATAGCCGATCGCAAACTGCTGGGCAATGCGGGCTTTGTGCTGGCGGTGAATGCCGATATCCCAGCCGAAGACGTGCGCCGCCATTTTGCCGGTCAGGCCAAGATTGGCCCGGTCGAGGAAATTCGACAATTGGTCAACTCGGCGCTGCCGGGGATCACCTTGCGGCCCTTGCCGGTGGCACCGCGACAGATCCCTTATCACGCGGGTGTGGTATACTTTGAAATGGACGGTGACAGCCCGTATTGGGGCAAAATGACCACCTCGGGTGGGATCGCCGTTCACGTGTCCGGGCAATTTCCGGGGCTAAAGATGGAACTTTGGGCCATTCGCAACAATTAAGGCGGGAATAGAACATGGGTGATTACGACGACCCGTTTGCGGAACCGAATGACACCGAAAAGACGGTGATCAGACCAAATCCGGGTGGCCGTCGTCCGGCGACGCCGCAGCCGTTCCAACAACCTGTGGCGCAACCCGAAGCGACCCCAATGGCGACGGGCAGCGATGCGTTTGGGGTGCCGCAGGCCTCGGCTCCTGCCGCAGCGGCACCAGTAAACGCGGGCAAGGCGACCCAGGTCGCAATGACGGGAATGAACCAGCTGACTGCCTGTGCGTCGACGTTGTTTGCCCTGATCAGCCGCATTCGCAACCGCGCCCAGCACATGGACCCGGACAAGTTGCGCCAAAGCGTGGTGGCCGAGGTGCGCGGGTTTGAAAACCGCGCCCTGCAGGCCGGGGTGACGGCGCAGACCGTCAAAATCGCCCGATATGCCATGTGTGCCACGCTGGATGACGTGGTGCTGAACACGCCCTGGGGCGGCCAGTCCAGTTGGGGGTTGCAATCCATGGTCGGCACCTTCCACCGCGAAACGGTTGGCGGCGATCGTTTTTATGACCTGCTGGCGCGGCTTGAAAAAGAGCCGGGCGGCAATATCGACATGCTGGAGTTCCTCTATATGTGCATGTCGCTGGGGTTTGAGGGCCGCTTGCGGATTGAGCAGGGCGGATCTGAGAAACACATGCAGATCCGCGGCGCATTGGCGCGGATTATCCGGGCGCAACGGGGGCCGGTTGAACGGGATCTGGCGCCACATTGGCAAGGTCTGAAAAAACCGTTCAAGGCGCTGTCTGCCTGGCGGTTGGTGTGGATCTCGCTGATTGTCACCGCCGTGTTGCTGGGGCTGCAATTTGTCGGCCTGTCCTGGGCGCTGTCGAACCAGACCGAGCGGGTGGTTGGCCAGCTGTCGATTGTGGATTCCGGCCCCGTGGCCACATTGGAACGCACCGCACCGCCACCACCGCCAGCGCCGCCAGCGCCCGAGGTGATTGACCAGGTGGCCAAGGTCTCGGGGTTTTTGGAACCCGAGATTGCCGAAGGCCTGATCGAGGTTTTCCAAAAGGGCAATACGTTGACCATTCGGGTGGCCGGATCGGGCATGTTCGGGTCGGGATCGGACCGGCTGAAGCCTGAAATTGAATCGCGGATCATCCGGTTGGCGCAGTCACTGAATAGTGAAAAAGGCGCGCTGATCGTGGTCGGGCATTCGGACAATGTGCCGATCCGCTCGTCCCGGTTCCCGTCCAATATGCATCTGTCGCTGGCGCGCGCCAAATCGGTGATGGCTGAAATGGCCAAGGTGCTGGACGACCCAAGTCGGCTGTCGGCCGAAGGCCGTGCCGACAACGAACCCCTGGCCGATAATGGCTCCAAAGACGGTCGGGCCCGCAATCGTCGTATCGAAGTACTGCTGGTGCAGGAGAGTGACACATGATCCGGCGATTTATAATTCCGCTATTCAAATCCATCTATTCGCTGCTGCTGATTTTCGCCGCAGTTCTATCCGCCTGCGTCTGGTTTTTTGGACCGTTTCTGGGTGGCGAGAACTGGCGGCCCTTTGACGGCATGACCGCGCGTATTGTAACGATGTCGCTGATCTGGGTGTTCTTCCTGCTGCTGATTGGTTTCATCTTTTGGCGTCGGCGTCGAAAAGACCGTGAAATGGGCGACGAGATCGCCGAGTCGCTGGACACCGGCGAGGATGATGTTCTGGCCGAAGAAATCGGCGAGCTGCGCGGCAAGTTCAAGCAGGCGATGGTCGAGCTGCGCAAATCCAAGAACGGCCAGCGGCATCTGAATGACCTGCCGTGGTATGTGATGATCGGCCCTCCGGGCGCTGGCAAAACCACGGCGATTGTCAATTCCGGGCTGCAATTTCCATTGGCCGACAAGCTGGGTAAGGCGGCGATTGGCGGTGTCGGCGGCACCCGCAACTGTGATTGGTGGTTCACCAATGATGCGGTGCTGATTGATACGGCGGGCCGCTATACCACGCAGGAAAGTGATGCCGAGGCGGATAATGCGGCCTGGATCGGCTTTCTGGGCCTGCTGAAAAAATACCGCAAGCGCCAGCCGATCAACGGCGCAATCATCGCGATTTCTCTGTCGGATCTGTCGCAGCAGGATGAGATCACCCAAAAGGGCCACGCGCAGGCGGTGCGCAGGCGTCTGTCCGAGCTGCGCGAACGTTTAGGCGTGCGGTTTCCGGTCTATGTGCTGTTCACCAAGGCCGATCTGATTGCCGGCTTTAGCGAGTTTCACGATGCCTTGGGCAAGGAAGAGCGCGAACAGGTCTGGGGATTCACTCTGCCATTGCCCAAGGGCAAGTCAGACGAAGCACCAATTGCCCGCTTTGACGAAGAGTTTGCCCTGTTGCTTGGGCAGTTGAACGCCCAGTTGCTGGAGAAAATGCAGGCGGAGACAGACCATCAGCGCCGGGCGCTGGTTGCGGGGTTCCCGGCCCAGGTGGCCTCGGTTCGCACGGTGGCACGGGAATTCCTGAACGAGGTGTTTCAGGACAATCGCTATGACCAGCGGCAGATGCTGCGCGGGATTTATTTCACATCCGGCACCCAAGAGGGCACTCCGATTGACCGGCTGATGCTGGGCATGGCGCAGACCTTTGGCATTGGTCGTCAGGCGATCGGCACCGGGCAGGGCACCGGGCGGTCGTTTTTCCTGACCCGCCTGTTTGAGAGTGTGATGTTCCCTGAGGCCGGTCTGGTGTCGGCGGACGACAAGGTGGAGCGCCGGTATAGCTGGACCCGGCGCGGTGCCATTACCGCAACGGTCTTGGTTGCGATGGTCACAGGTGGCTTGTGGGTCAGGTCGTACCTCAAGAACACGGTTTTGATCGCCGAGGCCGAGACACAGGTGGCGGCTTATCAGGTTGCGGCAGCGACCCTGCCGCCCAGCCCGATTGGCGACACAGATCTGGTGCCGGTGGTCGCGGCGCTGAACCTGTTGCGGGATTTGCCCGCCAACCCGGTTTTGTCAGACCCCGATCCCGACCGCGAGATGACCTATGGTCTGTATCAGGGCGAGGTGATTGGAACCCAGGCGGCGCAGACCTATCGCGGTGCCTTGAACCAACGCCTGCTGCCGCGCTTGCTGGTGCGGCTGGAAGAACAGATCATTGGCAATATCAACAACCCGGATCTGCTGTACGAGGCGCTAAAGGTCTATCTGATGCTGGGCCTTCAGGGACCGATGAATCAGGATCTGATCAAGGAATGGATGCGGCTTGACTGGGAACATGTCGCCTATCCCGGCGTTGCCCGCGTGCAGTTACGCAGTGACCTGACGGATCATTTGAACGCCCTGCTGTCACAGCCAATGCAGGAAGTTTCGCTGAACGGGCCACTGATTGAGCAGGTGCAGAACATCCTGTCGGAACTGCCGTTGGCGCAACGGGTCTATAACGGTATCGTCAATTCCAACACCGCCACCAGCCTGCCCAAATGGCGCCTGACCGATATTGGCGGGCCTTCGGTAAAGCGGGTGCTGGTGCGCAGTTCGGGCAAGCAGCTGAACGATGGCATCGAGGGTATCTATACCTACGACGGTTTCCACAATGTGTTCCTGCCCGAAGCGGTCAGCGTCGCCGAGCGGGTGCAGCGCGAGAGCTGGGTTCTGGGGCAACGCAGCGAAGAGGATCAAAATAATTCAGTGCTGCTGGCGTTAAGCCGGGATGTGCTGGACCTGTATTACAACGACTTTATCACCCGCTATGACACCATGCTGGGCGATGTGGACATCATCCCGCTGGAATCCCTCAGCCACGCGGTGGAGGTCACCAATGTGCTGTCTGGCCCAACCTCACCGATGGTCAATATCCTGACCGAAGTGTCGCGGGAAACCCAGCTGGCGGTGGATCGCAATGCCGTGGATACCTCGGCGCTGACGGGCGGCGCGTCGCAGGTGGCGGCACTCGAGGCGCGATCGAATCTGTCGATCCAGGGTCAGATCCTGATGGAAGCGCTGATCCAATCCTCGGCCGGGGGCGATGGAGCACCGCCCAAACCGCCCGGATCTTACGTCCAGGACCGGTTCCAGTGGTTGCATAATCTGGTGCAGCGCCCCGAGGGTCAGCCGTCGCAGCTGGATGATCTGATGGTGTCGCTGCAGCTGGTCTATCAAGAGCTGAACAAGATGTCGTTCAGCGGAGTCGCCACTGGCGGCGAGGCCCTGTTGCAGTTCCAGCAATCGGCGTCCCGCGCCGACGGGCCGGTGCAGCGATGGGCGTCGCAAATCTCCACCGGCTCATCCGGGATCACCTCTGAGGGCACCCGCGCCTCGATCAACGCGCGCTGGCAGGCCTCGGTGCTGCCATTCTGCACGCAAGCGCTGGACAATCGCTATCCGTTCAACCGGCGGGCGCGGGCAGATGTGGCCATGGCGGATTTTGCCAAGCTGTTTTCACCCGGCGGCCTGATTGACGGTTTCTTTAATGAAAACCTGGCAAAGTTTGTCGATACCCGCAGTCGCCCCTGGACCTGGAAACGGGTCAATGCCGTGGATCTGGGGATCAGCCCGGCGGTTCTGGTGCAAATGCAATACGCCGCGGAAATCCGTGATGCTTTCTTTGCCGGTGGACCAACGCCAGCGGTGCAATTCCAGATCACTCCCAAGGCGCTGGATCCCAAGGCCAAGAACGTGCTGCTAGAGATTGACGGGGTGCAGGTTGCCTATGGTCACAGATCGGGGCAGCCCAGCCCCGTCGCAGTGACCTGGCCCGGAACGGTCGGACTGGCGCGGATCACCCTGTCACCCAAGAAACGCGACAATGAAAACTCCATGTCGCGTGATGGGCCCTGGGCTTGGTTCCGATTGCTCGATTCAGCCGAGGTGCGACGCACCAATGTGTCCGACCGCCGCCGGGTGAACTTTCGCATCGGCGGACGGCTGGCGCTGTTTGAGCTACAGTCGGGATCTGTGATTAACCCCTTTGCCCTGCCGGCCATGGCAAAGTTCAGCTGCCCTAAGTCGATGTGATCGCGATGGGATTTGGAGCATTTGGAAAAATACCTTCGGTTGGCGACTTCTTTCGCCTGTCACCGCCCGCCGGATTTACTCGGGTATGGGACGAATGGTTGCAGGAGTTGCTGCTGGCCGGGCAGGGTGCGCATGGACCCTATTGGGATGGCTATTACATGACCGCTCCGATCTGGCGGTTCACCCTGTCGCCGGGGCTGGCCGGACCACAAAAGGTGATGGGGGTGCTGATGCCATCGGTGGACCGGGTTGGGCGGCGGTTCCCGCTAACCCTGATGGCGGCGCTGCCAACACCGGGGCCGGCCTCGCTGGATCATCTCTGCGAGAGCAAATTATTTGAGCAGTTGGAGGATGTGGCCCTGACCTGCCTTGAGGATAATATGACACGAGAAAAACTGTCACTGGATCTGGCCGGATGTCTGGTGCCAACGCAGCGGGCTCATGCCCCGGTGCGCGGGGTCGTCGAGGGCTGTATGTTGATGACGGGCGCCAGCAATCCAGCTGCATTGCCCAGCCTGCTGGCCGGCGATCTGCTGGATCGGAAAATACCCGGCGCCAGCCTGTGGACAGCCGTTTTGGACGGGGTGCCCCGGCTGATGGTGTGTCAGGGACTGCCCAGCGGCAATACGGCGCTGGGATTATTTGATCTAGCGGCACCAATCTGGAGCGAGGCACGACCAATATGAGTCAGTTTCAAAACTATCGCTATACCGTGCAAACCCATGTCGGGCTGAAGCGCAAGGTGAATGAAGACACGGTTCTGGCCCTGCCAGAGCAAGATATCTGGTTGGTTGCAGATGGCATGGGCGGCCATCAGGCCGGAGATTTTGCCAGCCGCGCCATTGCCGATACCGTCGCTATGATCCCGCAGGGACTGGACCCGACAGCGCGCATGCACGCGCTGCGTGACGCCATCCAAAGCGCGCATCAGCTGATCCTGGCCGAGGCCGAGGCGCGCGGCGCAGGGGTTATTGGTGCAACCGTTGTGGCGCTGATGTTGGCCAATGGCCATTTTGTCGGGTTATGGGCCGGCGACAGTCGTATCTACCGGCTGCGCAATGGTCTGATTGAAATGCTGACCACCGATCATTCCTCGGTGGCGGAATATGTGCTGGCCGGCCGGATGACCTGGGACGAGGCCGAACAGCACCCGCAGTCCAATGCGATCACCCGGGCTGTCGGCGTCGGCGAGGTGCTGGAACTGGACAAAGTGCGCGGCGAGGCGCAGGCGGGGGATCGGTTTCTGGTCTGTTCAGACGGGCTAACCAAATATGCCACCTTTGCCATGCTGCAGGACATCCTGAGCAACACTCCGATTGAAACCGTGGTTGAACGTCTGGTGCAGGTGGCCTTGGCGGGCGGTGGTGCCGACAATATTTCGGCCATCGTGGTGGACGTGCAGTAAGCCACCGGAGAATTGAAAATTCAGGATTACGGCTGCCCAGAATTAGGGCTGTGCTGTGATCAGGATTTTGCTGTCCAGTGACAGGATCCGCCCGGCATCGGACTCGGCACTGGATCGCAGCGCTTCGGCAAAGCCAACAGCACTTTCCGAGGTGGGCCGCATACCGTCGAACAACGGGGCAGAGGAATGCAGTACCAGGACCTTGCTTTTCCCAAGTGAGCTGTCATCCACCCGAAAGGCAATGCCGCCGCCGGTTGAGGCCGCGTCCAGGCCAAAGGCAACCCGCACCTTTATCTCGCCACTGCGCCCATCACGCAGCGTTGCGACCGCGTTTTCGGGGCGCGAAATATTGGGCAGCAGGTGGAACACATTGCCAGAAACGTCGAGGATCGACACCGTCAAAAACCCCGTTGTCATCTCGGCTGGCAGCACCACATCAATCACCGGGTTCTCGCCGACAAAGAAGCGTCCCGACGGGTTTGGTTCGTTGCGGTCGCCAACGGTAAAAGCCACCGAAGTCGCCCCGGTGGGAGCTCTGGGCAGATGCTGTTCAATCAGACAGAGGCTGGGGTTCAGAACATTCAGATCCAACACCACCCTGCGGTCACCAGCAATGGCTCGCAACTCATCAAACAGGCCAATACGGGTGGAGGTTTCTGCCACCCGGCCAGTCACCGTGATCGGGTCCTGTGGACCATAGCCGCCGATAGATCCTGTCTGCGGTGCGGTCAGTTGTCCACAATCGCTTTTGGTCTGCAAAATTGCACGCACATCGGCTGCCAGCAGGATGGGGGGCATAAATGTGATATCAATTTTGCCGTCCAGCGCCCCCGGCAGGCCAGACTTGAAAACTGTATTTATCCGCGTCAGAACATCCACATCTGACGTGGTGCCGGTCAGTTTGGCTTTGTTGTTGGAGACCACAAACCGCCATTCCTGCAGCGCGCCCAAGGGCTGCAAACTGGCCAGAACGTCCTCTCCCCAACTGTCGGCAATATCGCCGGTTGCCAATGTCAGATCCGCGTCACCAACCAGTGCAGTCAGCGCATCGCGGGTGGATTCCGACGGCATAAAGCCTACCGCCTGAATGTCACCTTGGGGGGGCTTTTCAACGATCAGGGTAAAGGGATTGGCGGGCGGGTAGGCCGGCGCAAGCAGGCCGTCGAACAGACCCGAAACATAGCCGCCAAACCCAACGGCCGCTAGGGCAACGCTGAGTCCGATGGCCAGTATTCGCCCCCGACCCGAACGGGGTTTTGGTGCTTCTGGTTTTTGGGTGTTTGGGTTTGACTTTTTCGCCGGCACCGCAATCACAGTGGCCTCATCAACCATAGCCCTGGCTGCCGCGGTTTCTGGCGCAGGAGCTGACGGGACCTGAGACTGGGACTTGGGATCATCAATATAGGCCAGGACATCACCCGCACTGGCAAGACGCTTGTCCCGGTCAGGCTCGCACATGCGGTCAATCAGCCCCTTCAGCGGTTGCGGCACGCCGGAGGTGTCCAGTGGTTTTTGCTTGTTCTCAACCACCTCCATCGGATTGGCACCCAGATTTGGCGGGGTGCCGCGGAAATTGGCCAGTAACAGGGCGCCTAAGGAATAGATATCGGCGCGGGCATCGGTGTTGCCGCTTAGCTGCTCGGGTGCGGCATAGGAATACTTGCCGGCAAATTCATTGCCGACGATGGTCTGCGCCCCGGGGTTGGTGTCTTTGGCAATGCCAAAATCGATGATCACCGCCTGGGCAGGATCACCGCCACGCAGGATAATATTGTCGGGGCTCAGGTCGCGGTGAACGATATTGCTGGCGTGAGCCGCGCGCAGCCCCTGGGCGACCCGACGGCCGACAATCAGCAGATCCTCGGCGGACATCGGGCCCTGTTTCAGCTTTTTGTCCATCCCCGGACCGTCGATGAAATCCATCAGCAGATAGATCTGACCCTCGGGTGTCCGGTGATTTTCAGAATAGCGCACCACAGCATCATGTCGAATTTCGCGAATATTTTCCTCGCGGGCCATCAGCACGGTGAAATCTTCGTTGCCGGCCAGTTCCTGCTTTAGAACCTTCAGCGCCACCAGGTTGCCGGAAATTTCCGAGCGCGCCTTGTAGACATCCGAAGTGCCGCCGCGACCCAACAGGGTTTCGATGCGATAGGTATTATTCAGCAAGTCACCAGGCTGAAACATATCGCCCGGGCGCGAATCCATCATAGCGCCCTCCTTGGCGCAGGTGCAGCGGCGTGAAGCGCGCGCAAATGCTTAGCCAAGAGCCTGAAATTCAACCCGGCGGTTGATATCGGCGCGGGTATCATCGCCATCAAATGGGGCTGTCTCGCCCATGCCAATTGCCTTGAGCATGGAGTCATCGATACCGCAGGCCGAAATCAAATGACGGCGCACTTCCTGTGCACGCAGCAAAGACAGCCGCTGATTGTAACCTGCAGAGCCGGAGCTGTCGGTATGGCCGATGATCTGAAACACAGTTCCGTCAAGCAATTGCATCGACCGGCACATATTGACCAGTTTTGGTTGCTGATCAGCCCGCAGAGCGGCGCTGTCAAAGTCAAACGAGATCTGCACGTTGATCTGAGCCTGCCGTTCAACCGGCTCATACTCTTCGGCGTCGACGGCTGCGACAGTTGCGGTTTCCTGTGTTGCCGTGTCGGCTGTTGCATCCGCAGCAGCATTGGGCACGATGACCAAGCCGCGTGTCTTTTGCTTTTTAAAGGCCGCGGTGAGTTCTTCGACCGACATTTCTTCGGCGGCTTGCGCAAATACGCTTGGTGCGGTCCCCAGACCGGCGACCAGAAGGCTAACAAATAAAACGTTGAGACGGATCATTACATGCCCCCCCTAATAAGACCAGTTACCGCCTGAGCCTATACCACTGCCATGAACCTGCCAATGGCTTTGACGTATTGGTTGAATATTCTAAAGGTAAGGAATTTCGCCTGACATTCACGAAAAGCTTTACTCAGAGGCCAGAACCAGATGAATTGGCATTGATAATTAAGAGGTTCACATGCGCGTATTACCAGCCATAATCTTAGCCGTTGCCCTGATGATGGTGCCGGGCATCTGGTTTTCCCTGAAATGGGCCTTGTCCGATGAGGGGTTTGAGGGGGCGGCGGTGGATTCCACGGCGCGCATCGAAATTGAAATGCTGCGGCAGCAAATCGAAGACCTGCAGTTGCGTCTGTCTGACCTGAAAAGCGAAGTGGCGCGCCTGCCTATTGGCGGCGCATCGGCGCCGGCAACCGAAGACGCCGATGGCGAACGCGAAATTTGGGCCCAAACCCCCGGTGCCGATTTGGATTATGCTCAGGTGGTGCTGATTGCCGACCGGACCAATGTAAACCAGGGGCTGCAGGTGGCAGGCGGATCCTACCTGTCGGAAAAGCTGGGCCGCCCCCGCGAAGACCTGAACGACAATTGCCAACCGATGACCCACCCGGGGCTGAAGGCAAAGCTGGTCACCGAACAGGTGGGCCCGATCCGGGTCAGCATGTTGCAGCCGGCCATCACCAGCCTGAAGGTGGTTTTCGAGAACATCCGATCCGTTGACCCGGATTTATACCAGCGCATCAATACGGCCGGGGCGCTGTGCGTGCGACGCATCCGCGGCACGCAGAATTCACTTTCGACACATAGTTATGGGCTGGCGGTGGACCTGAACATTGATGGCCAGCTGGACAATTTCACCGATGGCAAAACACAACTCGGCCTGACCATCATTGCTGATTTTTTCAACGATGAGGGCTGGGTTTGGGGCGCCGGGTTCCGGCGTGAGGACAGTATGCATTTTGAAATCAGCCGCCGCCAGCTGGATCAATGGCTGGCCGATGGCAAGTTGTAGATTGCTCAGGACGACCGTAGCAATACTTTGTTGGAGCCCAATGCAGCGGCGATCTGCTGATACTGCACCGCCCGTCCCAATGAGGCTTCGCCAGACCGTAGCAACTGGGTTTCCGCCTCGGCCAGAACCGCCACGGCCTGTGATATGGCGCTGCGCCTCTGGGCTGCTGAAACGGCAGACAAAGGCCGGGTCGAGCGGAAGCTGCCATCGATCGCTTCCATCCGTGCCCTGGGCCTGTCCTGATCCAGATTGTCCTGAGTGATCTGCCTGAGCTGGTCCGCCGTGTCGCGCAGAATGCGCCGCGCCTCGCCATATCGGGCCAGCCCGGACATACTCTTTTCCAAGACCTCTAACCGCTCGGCCAGACAGTCAATCACATAGACATCCGCGACGCCGCAGCGGCCGTGAATAGCGGCCAGCTGCGGTACGATTTCGTCGGGGTTATTCAGCTTGGGCCCATTTTCCCTTTCCAGATCAAAATCACCGGACCGGCCCTCGCTCTCTTCAGAGCTACTATATTCCGGATATACCGGGTTCTCAGGTTCCTCGGTCTGTGCCTGCGCCGATTGGGGCAGGAAAAACACGACAACTGACAGCGATAAAAGCACCACTCGCAATAGGTTCATAATACCATCCAACCTTTTCGTTCTGGTTTACTCTTCAATACCATAGGCGCGCCGAATGCCACGCTGGGTGCCGGGGCCAAAATCCCCGTCGATGGAGCCCTGATAGAAATCATTCTTCTTTAGCATGGTTTGCAGCGCACGTCGGGTTTCCCCGGTGAACATGGTGGGGCGATCGCTGAGCAAGTCCAGCACATCCGCGCTGCCCGAACGCAACGCCTGGTACAAATAATAGGCAGAGTCGTCAGGACCCTTGTTGGCAATCAGCCCATCGTCGATCAACGCCGCAAAATTGAACTGTGCCTGCGGGTGGCGCAGATCAGCGGCACGTTCAAAAAACGTCAAAGCCTTTTGGGGATCGGCTGGCAGACCCAGCCCACCCTGATAATGCAAAAACCCAAGGTCGTTGATTGCATCGGCAAAATCCTGTTCCGCGGCGGCGCGATACAAAGTCAGTGCCCTGGGGTGATCAACCGCCACTCCGGTTCCGCGTTCGTATAGTTTAGCCAGCTCAAACTGCGCCTCGGGAGAGCCGGCATCCGAGGCGGTCTGCAGGAATGCAACCGCGGCCTTTGGGTCAAACCGGCCCTCGTTTGGGTTCAACCGGATATAGGCCAGCCCCAGCATCGAGCGGGTGTCGCCCTGATCTGCCAGGGCCAGCAACTGATCCTCTTGATCGGAGCGCAGCGAGGCCCAGCCATCGATCGGCTCAACTGAGGCGACATCGACCTGGCCTTCTGTCGCGCCGGCCATATAGAAGGGCACCCCGGTCAGAGACCCATAGGTATGGGGTTCCTGCAGGTTGCCGGTCTGCCGCAGCACACTGTCGCGGACCTGCCTGAACATCAGGCTGATCTCCAACCCCGGCTCTGCCATTTTTTCCATCAGGGCAAGGGCATAGGGGCTATTGTTGCCGTTACCATCCAGCGCCACCTGGCCATCACGCGCCGCAAAGGCCACCAATGTGCCCCGGTCCGGGTTCGCGGCCGCCATGCCGCCGCCGCCGCCTCGGGTGCCTTCCGCATCAGCGCTCTCGACGGTGTCATTGGTCAATGCAATGGCATCGCCCAACGGGTTGTTGCGGCAACTGTCCAGAATGACGATGCGCATTGTTCGGGCCCGGTCAACGGCGGCCAGTAAGCGTTTCAGCGACATCGACTGGCGCTGCACATCCAGATTGCTGGTCACGGATGCATCCACCGGGATCAAAAAGTTTTCGCCCTGAACCTCAATCCCATGGCCGGCAAAATAGATCAGCGCCAGGTCAGCCACCTCGGAGCGGAAGGAAAAATCTTCCAACAGCCGCTCAACCTCTGCCACCCCAGCATCTACCGAAAGCGTGACATCAAACCCAATCCGTTCAAGCGTCGCCGCCATGGCAACGGCGTCATTTTTAGTGTTGTCCAAAGCAGGCAGGGTTTGATAGTCGGACATGCCCATAACCAGGGCGATCCGGCGACTGTCAGCCTGAGCCAAGGCCGGGGAGACCGACAAGAGCAAAACACAAATTATCCGAAAAACAGCCGTCATTTCAAAACCTCAATACACCAATTACCGATTGAGGATCAGCCTATCGCGCCCCCCCCCTAAAGAGAAAGGAAAAAACCGTGATCGCTAAGACCACGGTTTGTCGCTGGAGTATCAAATCGCCAAGAGATGCGCCGCCCAACCAGGGCAACAGGGCTCTTTTCGATTATCTGGCGGAAAAAGAGTCGTCTGGGTCGCGCAGACGCTCGCGCAATTTCTGCAAAGTTACCGCTTCGGAGGCCCGCATCAGGTCAGTGTCGCCCCCATCCATCGCCTGCAACCGCAAGCGTTGAAAAAAACCAGCCAGGCCTGCAAGTGTTTGCGCCACCAAGTCAAAATCCTGAAGCGCCTGACGGTCTTTACGTGTCGGCTTGGAATCGCTTTCTAGAATGGTAAACACCACATCTTCAAGCTGTTGTACCTGAGCCTGTAGATGAGACATTTCCCGAGCGGAAACCGCGCAGAGATCAGTCAAAGATTTGCCATTCTGTTCCATGATTACAGGCGTCCCACCACTTGTTCGATTGCCTGCTTCATGGTTGCGACAGTGAACGGCTTGCGGATGATGTTGTTCATCGCCAGACGACGGCCAACTTCGACCACTTCTGGTGTTGGCTTACCGGTCACCAGAATGAACCCAGTGCGCTGTGTGGCGCGATTTTCACGCATACATTTAAGCAGCCCCAACCCATCCATGCCAGGCATGTTATAGTCCGACAACACCAGGTGCACCGGATTGGTGGCGATCTTTTGAAAGGCGGATTGGCCGTTGTTTTCAACCATATAATTCTTGATGCCCAGTTCATCCAGTGTCTGGGTCAGAATTCCACGACTGGTGGACATGTCATCAACAACCATAATGCGCAGAGAGTCTTTGAGGCTCATTTTTTAGTTCCTTGTAGTTTCTTCAGCGCCGATAAATCAGGCAAGAGTACCGGCAGAAGAGTTGATGTAGGTTGTAATCCCCGCAGTTTTCAATTGCGTGGCAGCGGGACCGGACATGCGTTCCGAATGGCCAATGAACAGATAGCCATTTGGGTTCAGCGAAGCCTGAAACGCCGCCCAGACTTTCTGCTGGGTTGGGGTGTCAAAATAGATCGCCACATTGCGGCAGAAAATGGCATCGAACTTGCCGCGGAACGGAAAGGGTTCGATCAGGTTCAGGACACCAAAACTGACCCGTGAACGGATCACTTCTGGCATTTTATTGTCGGCGCCACTGTCGCCCTTGACCCGGTACTCGGCCGGGATCTGCGCCAGTTCATCAGCGGGGTATTGCGCCGCTTGGGCCGTGCGGACAACCACTGGATCAATATCCGTTCCAAGGATCTTGATATCCAGCCGGCCGGCCTCGGGGCAGAGCTTATGCAGCACCATTGCGATGCTATAGGGCTCCTGCCCGTTCGAGCAGCCCGCAGACCACAACCGCACCCGGCCACCACTGCGTGCTTTTTCGATCAGGGGCGGCAGAACGTCATTGCGCAGGGTGTCAAAATGATGCGATTCCCGAAAGAACTGCGTCACGTTTGTGGTCAACAGCGACAATAGTTCGCTGCGCTCCCCCTCGCCACCGGGCGCATCCAGGCTGGCCAGGTATTTATTGAAGTTCTGCACCTTCAGCTTGTTCAACCGCCGCGACAACCGCGAGGATACCAGAGGTTTCTTGTTGCTCGACAGAGCCAGCCCAAAATTCTTGTGGGCAAACTTGGCGATAGCATCAAAATCCTGATCTGACAGGGAAAATTGACCCACTCCGGGATCTATCGAGCTGGCAATACTCACTGTGTCACCTGCTCCCGCGATGAAATCACAGCATTCAGATTGATGATCCGCACCATTTCATCATTCTGGGAAATGATCCCCTGAATAAAGTCCATGGTATTGCGACTGTCCACCTGCGGTGTCTCCTGAATGTCATCCGGATCGATCGAGATGATCTCGGACACCGCTTCAGCCAACAGCCCCACGGGCTTGTCATTGACCGAGACCACGATCACCACATTGCGCTCGCTGGCGGCGGTCTGTTCCAGCCCGAACCGGGCAGACAGATCATAAATCGGGATCACTGCGCCGCGCAGGTTCATCACCCCCAGCACATCCGCAGGGGCATGTGGCAGCACCGTGACAGGCTGCCAGCGGCGGATCTCGCGGATCTGGGTTATCTGCAGGCAGAAGGCCTGACCTGCAACAGTGAAACTGACGAATTCGCTGTGCTCAACGTGTTTGGCTTCAGCTTGCAATTGCATTGTTCATCCTCCGTTCGGTGTCAAAGACGGCTGCCGAGGACGACGCCGTTACGATGCTTTCGGGATCAAGGATCATGGCAATCTTGCCATCCCCAAGAATAGTTGCGGCGGAAACGCCGGGGACATTGCCACAGACGCCATCCAGACTTTTGATCACCACCTGGCGCTGATCATGAATGTCATCGACAGCAAGGGCGCAGCGGTCGCCGTTTTCGGTTTCCACCAGGAGGTAGACACCAGCCGGTTCGCTATGGGAGCTGCTACGCAGTCCAAGACTGCTGGCAACATCACAAATCGGAACAAAACTGCCGCGAATGGACAACAGGGTGCCATCAGCGCCGAGATTATTGATCATGTCGTCATTGCCGCGCATGGTTTCGACAATGGCGGTGATCGGGACCACCATGGTGTGACCGGCGACCGATACCACCATGCCGTCCATAACGGCCAGCGTCAGCGGCAGGATGATCGAGAACACCGATCCCTCACCCGGGGTCGACGAGATATTAACCCGACCGCCAAGCGCCCCAACTGCGTTTTTCACCACATCCATGCCAACACCCCGACCCGACAGGTTGGAGATTTCAGTGGCGGTGGAGAAACCCGGCAGGAACAGCAGATTGTCGATTTCACCGTCGTTCAGTTCGGCATTTTCCGGGATCAACCCCTTGTCGATGGCGATTTGTCGGATTTTTTTGCGGTTCAACCCAGCGCCGTCATCCTTGACCTCGATACAGACCGAGCCCGACCGATGCGCCGCCGTCAACCGGATTTCGCCGATTTTCCCCTTGCCTGCAGCGACCCTGACTTCCGGTTTTTCGATGCCGTGATCAACAGCATTTCGCAGGATATGCGTCAAGGGATCGGCCAGGCGTTCGATCACCGTTTTGTCGACCTCGGTGGTCTCGCCAATGGTGATCAGTTTTGCCGTTTTGCCGGTCGCGGCCGAAGCCTCGCGGACAATACGTGCCATCCGCTGAAACAGTGGTTTCACTGGCTGTGCGCGGATCGCCATGACACCTTCCTGAATGTCACGGGCCAGGTTTTTGAACCCTTCCAGTTCCGTCTCGACATCGCGGGTATCCGTGACATCCAGGTTGGCAATTTGCTGTGCAAGCATGGAGTGGTTGATGATCAACTCCCCCACCGCGTTGATCAGGCGGTCCACACGGTCAAGCTCAACCCGCAGGGTTGGTTTTGGTCCACTTGATTTTGCGGTTTCCTTTTTGGCTTCGGCAGTTTTTTCAGCGGCCCTTTCATGTTCGGCATCCGGCTCCATATCGGCGGCAGCCTCAGCCTCAACAGGGGCCTCAACAGAGGCCGGTGCGGGGGCCGGGGTCTCGTTGGCTTCAGGCGTCGGCTTCTCTAAGGGGAGCGCCACAGCACTTTCTTCTTCTGCCGGAGCCAGGCCAAAAGCCGCGTTCAAGGCCGCCAGGGCATCCGCGTCATCTTCGTCTTCCCCTTCAGAGCTGATCGACAGCTCACACAGGCCTTCGACAAATTCAAAGACCGCTTCGATCGCAGAGCGGGATTCGCTGGTCACCAGTGTCAGCTCCCAGGATAGATAGCTTTCGCCATCTTCCATCGCCTCAAATCCGGGAAGTTCGCTATCGTCCAGCCGCACCGAGAGAGCCCCCAGATCAGACAGCGCCTGAAACAGGAAATAGGGCTCGTTGCCAGTATCGAACATTTCTTTGAGCGGATGAAAGCGAATGTCGTACCGGGCCTCCTGAACCTCAGCAAGCGGCGCAAGGGGCGTTGGGTCAAACGCCGCCCCGACCCCCATGGGTTCAAAGACCAGCTCTTCTTCTTCGTCGTCAATATATTCGCCCAGGGCCGAAATCAGCACATCGTGATGCGCCTGATCGACCTCACCGCCATCGCGTGCACAGGTCACCAGATCAGACAGGTGATCACTGGCCCGGAACAATAGCTGGATCAGCTTTTCGTCCAGTTCCAGTTTGTTGGAACGTACATCGTCAAAAACAGTTTCGAAGTTGTGCGCAAAGGCCACCAGATCGTCCAGGCCAAACGCACCCGCGCCGCCCTTGATGGAATGCACAGCTCGAAATACCGCGTTGACGGTTTCAGGGTCCTGATCGCCTTCTTCGATGGCAGCCAGCCCCGCATCCATTGCTTCCAGGAGTTCTTCGCACTCCTCAAAGAATGTATCCAAGATTGAACCAGTCATTTTATGCAACCGCCCCTGTAACACGCTTAAGTGCAAAGATCAGAGAGTCGTCGTCAAACGGCTTGGTGATCCAGCCAGTGGCACCGGCAGAGCGCGCCCGCGCCTTCAGATCAGCAGAACTCTCGGTGGTCAGCACCAGGATCGGAACCTTGGAGTTGATGTCCTCTCCGCGCAGCTCCTCGATCACGCCGAACCCATCCAGGTTAGGCATGTTGATATCAGTGATCACCACATCCGGGGCAATATCTGGATAAATATCCACCCCTTCGCGACCGTCTACGGCGCTGTGATACTCAAACCCGGCCTCTTCCAAGCAGGCTGCAAGTAAATTCCGAATAGTGCGGGAATCATCTATCGCAAGAACTTTGGTTTTCATGCTGTGTCCTTATCTTCAAATCGGTTTGCATCGACCCCCATGAGGGATAGAGCCCGGCGGCAGCCTTCAGTGATATTGGTGACCGAGAATTCTAATCCCTCGGATCGCCATTGTTGTTCCGCCCCAAGCAATAATTGCAGGCAACGAGACGGCAGCATTGCTACCTTGCTGCAATCAACCTCGATCGGTTGTGATCCGGCCCCATCTAGGAACGAGATCAGCGGTGTCAGCTCAGAAAATGCATTTGGCAAATCCAAAACATGTATTTGTGGTTTGGTCGTCATATTCAGCGATTCGCACCCCCGTTGTAGGCGACGTGTTGGACTTCGATGCAGAAGACATATGCGGCGGGCCTTAATAATTTATTGCCGGAGACCGCCAGTTTCGGAAAATCACCGGGGCTCTTGGAGCGACAATTTACCCTTTATTTTATGAGAATTTCTAATGCATCGCGGCAACCTGCGTTCAGGGGCGATCAGGTCGCGGCATCGGCGACCAAGCCCCACCTTATACTCTATAGCTGCGCTTTCAGCGAACTCGATTAAGGGTTTCGGCAACAATATGGCGTCAACCAGCGGCAGCTTCGGCCTAAATGAATTCCAAAAAATGGAAAAATATCCGGTTTGTAAGGTTCAAATTAACCCTCGATGGACCATCAAGAGCATCAGTGCAAATACGGCACTCTAGGTCACGTTCTTTTGGGAGGATAAAATGAAATCAATCAGATCTCTCCAGTGGACGCTCAGACTGTCCAAACGGGTGTCTCAATTCATTTTCGATGGTGGTAGCCGGTATTTTCGACCGAGCAGCACATTGCCCAGACTAAGCCAGCGCTTCGGCGGACAGCCCCGGGCAATAGCAAAGGCGATCCCTGGCCCGGTTGATGTCTGGTGGGGTTTTTAGCCCTAGGCGGGCCTTGCTGCCAACAATCTGGGAATGACCCAGATTGGCAGGCGGCTCCCGCTCCTTGAAACTGGTTGATGTTCAACCACGCAATAACGAATGGGTAAAATATTGTCTTCCTTAAGCGTTCTGATCGTCACTTTGGACCGGGGATTTGCCCGGTCACTGCAAAGTCATATGGAATCTGCCTACCCCGGCATTCAAGTTCTTTTGGCCAACAACCTGATGACGGCCTACAATCAAGCCGAAGCAGTGCAGCCAACCTTTGCTTTCGTCGAAGATGGGTTCACCAAATTACCGGAATTTGAAATGATGATGGCGATGTTTTCGGCGCTGGACACCCGGTGGGTGTCAGTGATGGACAGCCATTCAGCTGCGCCCGCCCGGAAATCGAACCCACTGCTGGACCGCGGCTCCGGTATTTTTGAGCTCAGTAAATCCGACCATCCGGTTCAGTTCGTGCAGTATTTCGACATGATGGTAAAGGCGCCCCGCCGCGGTGAAGCCACCAGCCGTGCTTCGTCAAATGGCGGCGCATCTGCCGCAACCAACACAACGGATAAGATTATTCTGATCGGATCGTCCACTGGCGGAGTTGAGGCTCTGCGCAGCCTGTTGGTCGGCTTTCCCGCCAACTGCCCACCGACGGTGATTGTTCAGCACACAGGCAAAAATTTCGGAGCTGGCCTGGTGGCCCTGCTGAACCGCATCTGCGCCGCATCCGTGGTCGGGGCCGAGGACAGTATCCAGCTGAAACCAGGCACCGTACATATTGCAGCGGGTCAATCCCAGCACCTGGGTCTGACGCCGCGCAAACCGCATCGCACCCGCCTGAAAGACGGCCCCGCAATCTCTGGTCACACGCCATCAGTGGATGCCCTTTTCAGCTCGGCAGTGCCCTTTGCCAAGAATGTTGTTGCAACAATCTTAACAGGTATGGGGCAAGATGGCGCCAAGGGCCTGCTGGAGTTGCGCAAGGCCGGGGCAACCACATTTGCCCAAGACGAACAAAGCTCCGTTGTTTACGGCATGCCGCGCGTGGCCTGGCAGAACGGCGCGGCACAAAAACAGGTGTCATTGGCGCGTATGGCCGGGACACTTCTACAAGCCTGCAAGGCTTGATAACAAACATGGGAAGGAAGCGGCTTTGAGCTCTGTATTTGCAAACACGTCTTCGGTTACAGTCCTGCAGGGTGAATATCGTGTATCCAATAGTCCGTCGGTGATGTTCACCACGGTTCTGGGATCCTGTATTTCCGCCTGTCTGTACGACGCGGAAAGTGGCATTGGCGGCATGAATCATTTTCTGCTGCCCAGTACCAATGCCGACAATGGCAAGAACGCCCGCTATGGGGTCCATGCGATGGAATTGCTTATCAACGGGGTGCTGAAAAAGGGGGCCATCCGAAGCCGGTTAAGGGCCAAGGTGTTTGGCGGCGCCAAAATGTCTGTCAACCTGTCTGACATTGGTCTCTCAAACGCCGATTTTGTGCAGCGTTTTCTGCGTGACGAAGGGATCTCTTGCGTGTCGTCCAGTATTGGCGGCACCTCGGCACGGCGGGTCCGGTTTCATCCGGTGACGGGCAATGCCCAGCAGACGCGGGTTGCCAATGACCGCCGTCTTGGCGAACAGGAACGTGCAGCAGCAAAACCAGCCCCGACCAAAGAAGACGTCGGCGCAGTTATGCTGTTCTGATCCTGTTGGATTGATGACATATTGGGTTGCCGTGTCTGACAGCACGGCAACCCAGTGGTGGCTCAGCTGCGCAAAAACTCACGGCAAAATCCACCACGACCGGCCGTATGCGTCCCATTTACGGCACTGAAACGGCGAAACTTTCCACTGGTTTGGACACATTGTGCAAGGCCACCGCCCCCAAGGACAAAGCCGGTGATCCCGCCGCAAGAATATCTTGGCTCACCACGATGGGATGGCCGCGTGACTTGCCATAGTCACCCAACCGGGCGGCGATATTGGCCGCCTGACCAATCACCGTGAAATCCAACCGTTCCTGCGACCCGACATTGCCATAGGTGACACCGCCGTATGCGATGCCTATCGCACATTCAGAGCGATGACCGCCCTCCTCCAGCGCGATGTCAGCCAACTGGGCCACAATGACACGGGCTGACTTCAGCGCCTGCGCACGGGCCGCCTCCGGATCTCCATCAGCGGGAAACACCGCCAGCACCGCATCGCCAATGAATTTCAATACTTCGCCACCGTGATCATGAATAATCGTCGAGGTGGTCTCAAAAAATTGATTGAGAACCTTGATATAGGCCACACGGCCCAGTTTCTCTTCAAGCAGGGTTGATCCGCGCAGATCACAGAACATGATGGCGGCATCAATGTCATCGCCGTCCCCCCGGTGGATCTCACCGCCGAGCACCCGGGCGCCTGATCGTTTGCCGACATAGGTTTCCAGCAACGACTGGGCATTTTCGCGTTGCATAAAGACCTCATAGTACCGCCCTATCACCGCCGAACACTCAAAAATAAGCCCCAGATTGGCGGTGGAAAAGCCGGTGGGATGATCGCTGGTCAGGGTCAGCACATTGATACTGCCGTCCGAGAACCGCAGTGGCATCGCGACATAGTCTGTCGCTCCTTCTTTTTTCAGATCCTCAAGGATCGGGAAGGCATCGGTGGGATGGTTGCCGCTGAGCCGGTGCCGCACTCCGCCCATCCCATTGGAGACATGTCGCAGCGGGCTGTTTTGATAGGCCGGATGATCGTGGATCTCGTAAGACGGCGCAAAGGTATTGACCTCGCCGCTGTCTTTCTTCCAGACAAAATTCTTGCCCGCAATCATCGGATGCAAAGACCAGACCATCACCGCCATACGCGACAGAAACACCCCCTGATCCCGTAACTTTTCAGCCAGGGCCGCGGTGAACTGTTCCGGTGTCGGCAGCGCCGCCGCCTCAAGCAGCAGCCAGTCAATCACCGGCCCCGAGATATTGCCGTCATTGCGCGTCAGGATTTCGTTGTCGCCAAGATCCACCTCGGTAAAGGCATTGGGCATAAAGCCAATATGCCCGCTGATGGCCGCAGCCTCCTGCTGGGCCTCTTGATAGGTCCAGGCGGCATTTGTGACCGAGCTACCGGGTAGAATCAGATCGCGGTAAGTCGCGGTGCCCTTGAACGGGCAGAAAGTCTGCAGCTCGGTCCGCCTGGACAGATCAGCACACACATCCTCCGGAGGAAAATAAAGGGTCGGCGGCAGGCGGGTTTCATACATCACCTTGGCCTGATCACTTTGCGCCAGCAGAACCCCATTGTGTCGCAGGCTCACGGTACCGTGAAGTTGCTCAATCAGGATGGAATAGCCATCCGGTTCCGGCTTTACCTGTACATTCATTGGCCCGGCCCTCTCGTCAGCTCTTTGCAATGACTATGTGGGGTGCGCCAGATTGAATTCCAGAGCCAGCACCCGTTATTGATGTGATGTGACAGCCGCCACCAAGCGGCCATTTTCTTTTTGCCTGAAATACTCAGCCACAACGGCCCCATGCGCGGAGGGTTTGAGACATCCAGGCGGATCAGATCATCCGGATCACATCTTTGCTGATGGCCAGCACATAACCCCGTTTGGCAATGTTCTTGACCAGCAACTCACTGATCATCTGATTGCCCAGGGTGTCGCGCAACCGTTTTATGCGGGTGGCACCCGCCGCTTCATCACAGTCTGTGGCATCGCGACCGGAAATCACCCCCTCGATCTCGGCCCCCGACATGACGTCGCCGTCCAGCCGGGCCTCGGCCAGAACCGACAGCGTCTCTATTGCCGCCGGAGTCAGGCGGAACCCCATATTGTTCAGATACACAGTATTTTCCTCGCGGCTGATCAACAGTTCAGTGACCTGAATGCCGGCCCGTTCAATCTGCGCCATTCGCCGGTTCAGCAACACCAGCATCGACAATACCACCAGCGCCGCCACCATCATTGCGGTGGCAAACACCAACAGCACAAAAATCACCATGCGGTAGCTGCTTAGGGTGTCGGCAAATGCGGTGCCGGACTGGGCCAGAATCTCCAGCAATTTGATTTCAACCTGGGTGGTCAGATCATTTTCCACAAACAACTGTTCAACCCGCGCGTTAAAGGCGTTGGCGTCAGGCAGGGTCAGCAGCAGCAGGGTACCGGCCGCAATCAGCAGCGCGACAATGGCTATTATGCCAAATGTGATGACCCGGCTGCCGGCGCTGCGGGCTTCAGAAACGGAGATAGTAGGATCCGGCATCGGGCTTCCTTTGTTGCAGTCCTTCGGGGCCAAAGACCGAGATGACATTCAGCAGGGTCCAGCCCTGCGGCGCGATGCGATTGCGGATCTCAGCCCTAGCGGCCGCCTTTTGGCAGGCACCGGACAATTGCACGACACCATAGTGCAGCCGCAGCGGGTTGTCCTGTTTGGCCTTGTAATCGGCATAGCAATCCGCCGCTAGGGCAGGGGTGGTCAGCCCCAGAAAGGCGGCAATCAGGGCGGGTTTCCAAAGAAGATGTTTCATGCGGCTCACCTTGGCCAAAGACGCGGTGATATTCAATAACCACAGGAGATTGCAGCGGTTGATATACGATAACACTGGGCTGATATTGCCTGTCTGACAGCGTCAAAGCCAGGATGGGACAGAGCGGCCAAGTGCCGATCATGACACCCAATTGGAAAGGTCCTCTCATGCCATCTGCCACCCGCCCCAACCCGCAGCGCAAATTCATTGCCTTTATCCTTGCCGCCTCGATCGCCATCACCGGATTTTCCGCCGCCCCAGCCCGCGCCGGTGATGATGTGGCCAAACTGCTGGCCGGACTGGCCGTTCTGGGGATCCTTGGCGTCGCCATCAACAAGGACCGCCATCAACGCGGCACAGTCAGCCGCCGGGTGGTCGAGCCTGCAGTTGTGCCAGTGTATCAGCGGCCACGCCCCTTGCCGCCGCGTGTGACGCGCTATGACCTGCCCGAAAAATGCCTGCGATATTTCCCGGCCTTCCGGGATGGGCGCGCTCTGCTGGGTCAGAAATGCCTGCGCAACAACTACCGCCATGTAAAGGCGCTGCCGAAACAATGCCGGGTCACCTTCGGGAAAGGCCGCCGCAACAAGAGCGCCTACAAGCCGCGCTGCCTGCGCCGCAATGGCTATCGCATCGTCCGGCGCTAACCCCGCGCCCCTCTGCACGGCCCTGTTTCGCCCGGCGGCAACGTCGGGCTGCATCTTTTTTGGGCTCAGGCCCAGCGGACAGACTGCGGGCAGACTATAGAATTCTCTTGAAGCGGCGTCGGAAATTGGCTTTGACGGACCTATGGAACAGCCAGATTACAGCCTTGAGAGTGCCGCGCGGCAGCGTGGATTTATGCGGATTGCCGGAGTGGACGAGGTCGGCCGGGGCCCTTTGGCCGGCCCGGTCACCGCTGCGGCGGTGATCCTTGACCCCGCCAACATCCCAAATGGGTTGAACGACTCCAAAAAGCTAAGCGCCAAAAAGCGCCAAGCCGTCGAACAGCAGATTTTTGACCGGGCAGAGGTGGCAATTGCCCATGCTTCGGTTGAAGAGATCGACGAAATCAACATCCTGCGCGCCTCGCATCTGGCGATGGAGCGGGCGGTGGCAATGCTGGACCCAGCCCCGGACTATCTGTTGATTGACGGTAATTTGATCCCCCGCGGACTGCAGTTGCCGTCGGAAGCGGTGATCAAAGGCGACGGCAAATCAGTGTCGATTGCAGCCGCTTCGATCGTCGCAAAACTGTGTCGCGACCGGTTAATGGTGGATTTGGCGCAACAGTTCCCAGGCTATGGTTGGGAGAGCAACGCCGGCTACCCGTCTAAGCAGCATAAAGACGCCCTACAAGTTTTGGGGGTGACACAACATCACCGGCGTTCCTTTAAGCCGGTACACCAGATGTTGTATCAAGATTAAAGGGCAGCTAATTGTTTTAAAAAAGAAATTGACCTCGAATCCCAGATGACTCATCCTGTGGATAACCGAATGAGCGTAAAAATACGCCGTGGTATCGAGGCAGAGACATGAACAAAACAATGGTAAAGAGCGCAGCTGCGCTCCCTTTAAACACGATTCTTGGTGGCGACTGCATCGAAGTGATGAACAGTCTGCCTGCGGAGTCCGTCGATCTGATCTTTGCGGACCCGCCCTACAACCTGCAGCTCAAGGGTCAGCTGCACCGTCCCGACAACAGCAAGGTCGATGCGGTCGATGACCATTGGGACCAGTTTTCCAGCTTTGCCGCCTATGACAAATTCACCAAAGTCTGGCTGAAAGCGGCCCGTCGCCTGTTGAAACCCAATGGCGCGATCTGGGTGATCGGCTCCTATCACAACATCTTCCGGGTTGGCTCGGCGCTGCAGGACCAGGGCTACTGGATCCTGAACGATGTGGTCTGGCGCAAGTCGAACCCGATGCCCAATTTCCGTGGCAAGCGGTTCACCAACGCACATGAAACAATGATCTGGGCCTCAAAGGCCGAGGGCGGCAAATACACCTTCAACTACGAGGCGCTGAAGGCGCTGAACGAAGGCATCCAGATGCGCAGCGACTGGGTGCTGCCGATCTGCACCGGTCATGAGCGTATCAAAGATGAAACCGGCGCCAAGGCGCATCCGACACAAAAACCCGAAAGCCTGCTGCACCGGATCATGGTGGGCTCGACCAACCCTGGCGATGTTGTGCTGGATCCGTTCTTCGGCACCGGCACCACCGGCGCCGTGGCCAAGATGCTGGGCCGTGAATTCATCGGTATCGAGCGCGAAGACGCCTACCGCGAAGTGGCCGAGGCGCGGATCGCATCGGTGCGCAAATTCGACCGCGACGCGCTGCAGGTATCGACCTCCAAGCGGGCCGAACCACGGGTGCCCTTTGGCCAGTTGGTCGAACGCGGCATGCTGCGTCCGGGCGAACAGCTGCTGAGCATGAATGGCCGCCACAAGGCCAAGGTGCGGGCAGATGGCACCCTGATCGGCGATGACGTCAAAGGATCGATTCATCAGGTTGGCGCCAAGCTGGAAAACGCACCTTCGTGCAACGGCTGGACCTACTGGTGTTTCAAGCGCGACGGAAAGATGGTGCCGATTGACGTGCTGCGCCAGCAGATCCGCGCCGAGATGCAGGCCTGACCTCACCGAACACTTAACAACTCAGCCACACTGCCGGTGCGCGTGATCAGTCACGCGGCACCACACCTTGCCCCGCCTTATAGGCGGGGTTTTTTGGATTTAGGCGCTGGCACAGCAGGGTTCTTTTTGATCTACTGAGGCGATATCCTGGCTCTGCCACGAAGGAACAGAT
>NZ_CP127250.1 GCF_030285785.1 Parasedimentitalea psychrophila
ATGTTGATCGAAGACACCCCACTGTCCGGCGTAAAAATCCTCACCCCGAACCGATTTGGCGATGCCCGCGGATTTTTCAGCGAGAGCTGGAACAAGCGGCTGCTGGGCGAGCACGGCATTGACCTGGATTTTGTGCAGGACAACCACTCAGTGTCGGCGCAGCTGGGCACCCTGCGCGGGTTGCATTTCCAGTCGCCGCCCCACGCGCAGGACAAGTTGGTGCGCTGTGGCCAGGGGGCGCTGTTTGACGTGGCGGTGGATATCCGCAAGGGCAGCCCCAGTTATGGCCAGTGGTTCGGCATCGAGCTGAGCGCCGCAAATGGCAAGCAGCTGCTGGTGCCCGCGGGTTTTTTGCACGGCTTTATCACCCGGTTGCCCAATACCGAGATCATTTACAAATGCACTGATTACTACGCCCCCGACTGTGACGGCGCGGTGAGCTGGGACAGCTGCGGCATTGACTGGGGCTTTGACGGTGCCCCGGTGCTGTCCGACAAGGACGCTGTGGCGCCACCTTTGGCTGGGTTTGACAGCCCCTTTGTCTGGCAGGCTGCGACATGAAAATCCTGATCACCGGCGGCGCTGGCTTCATCGGGTCCGCAGTGGTGCGGCGCGCCATTGCGGCCGGTCACGCTGTGACCAATCTGGATGCGCTGACCTATGCCGCCTGTCTCGACAATGTCGCCTCGGTGGCCGACAGCCCAAATTATGCCTTTGAACAGGCCGACATCCGCGACCGCGCCGCGCTGGACCGTATCTTTGCGACGCATCAGCCTGATGCGGTGATGCATCTGGCGGCGGAAAGCCATGTGGACCGCTCGATCGATGGGCCCGGCACCTTCATCGAGACCAATATCACCGGCAGTTTTAATATGCTGGAGGCTGCGCGCAAATACTGGGCCGAGAGCGGCAAGCCCGACGATTTCCGCTTTCATCATGTCTCGACGGACGAGGTCTATGGCAGCCTGCCCAATGACCCAGAGGTGCGGTTCACCGAAGACAGCCCATACGACCCGCGCTCGCCCTATTCCGCCTCGAAGGCCGCCAGCGACCATCTGCTGCGGGCCTGGGGCGAGACCTACGGGCTGCCGGTGCTGCTGAGCAATTGCTCCAACAACTACGGCCCCTTCCATTTTCCCGAGAAACTGGTGCCGGTGGTGATCCTCAATGCGCTGGCCGGTAAGGCACTGCCGATCTACGGCGATGGCAGCAATATCCGTGACTGGCTTTATGTCGAGGATCACGCCGAGGCGCTGCTCTGCGTGCTGCAAAAGGGCGCAGTGGGGCGCAGTTATAATATCGGCGGCGACAACGAACGGTCGAACCTCGACTTGGTGCAGACGCTCTGTGAAATCCTGGATGAGAAGCAACCGCGCGGGGATGGGGCGTCCTACAAGGACCAGATCACTTATGTCACCGACCGCCCCGGCCATGATGCGCGTTATGCCATCGATCCTTCGCGCATCCGCGACGAGCTGGGCTGGCGGCCCAGCGTCACGGTTGAGCAAGGGCTGGAGAAGACGGTGCAGTGGTATCTCGACAACGAAGCCTGGTGGCGCGCGCTGCAGACCCGCGATGGGGTCGGCGAGCGTTTGGGCGTAAAGGCATGAGCATTCTGGTCTTTGGCAAAACGGGGCAGGTGGCGCGGGAACTGGCGGCGTTTGACGATGTGACCTGTCTGGATCGGGCGGCGGCGGACCTGTCTGATCCTGCCGCCTGCGCCGAGGTGATCCGGCAGGCCCAGCCGCAGGCTGTGATCAATGCGGCCGCCTATACGGCGGTGGACAAGGCCGAAGACGACGAGGCGCTGGCGACCGTGATCAACGGCGATGCCCCCGGCGCCATGGCGCAGGCCTGCGCCGGTCTCGGCGTGCCCTTTGTCTCGATCTCGACGGATTACGTGTTTGACGGCAGCGGCACCCGGCCCTGGCATCCCTCGGATGTCCCTGCACCAATGAATGCCTATGGGCGCTCCAAACTGGTGGGCGAACAACGGGTCGCCGGGGCAGGGGGGGCTTATGCGATCTTACGCACCTCTTGGGTGGTCTCGGCGCATGGCAATAATTTTGTCAAAACCATGCTGCGACTGGGGGCGGAGCGCGATGGCTTGAGCATTGTGGCAGATCAGATCGGTGCCCCCACCATGGCGCGTGATATCGCCGCCGCCTGCATCGCGATGGCGCAGCAGCTGGGGGACGATCCGGCCCGCGCGGGGATCTATCATTTCAGCGCCGCACCACAGTGCAGCTGGGCCGATTTGGCCCGCGAGATCTTTGCCCAGGCTGATATGCCTTGCGTGGTCACGGATATCGCCAGCGCCGATTATCCCACCCCGGCGCGGCGACCGCTGAACTCAAGGCTGGATTGCGCCTTGTTAGGGTCTGTTTTTGGAATCCCACGCCCGGATTGGCGGCAGGGATTAAGTGATATTTTAAAAGATTTGGAGGCCGGCGCATGAGTGCGAGAAAAGGCATTATTCTGGCCGGAGGATCCGGCACCCGGCTCTATCCGATCACCATGGGCGTCTCCAAGCAACTGCTGCCGATCTATGATAAGCCGATGATCTATTACCCGATCTCGGTGCTGATGCTGGCCGGCATCCGCGAGATCTGCATGATCACCACACCGCAGGACCGCGGCCAGTTTGAGCGCAGTCTCGGCGACGGCAGCCAATGGGGCATCTCGCTGGGCTATGTGGAACAGCCCAGCCCCGATGGGCTGGCGCAGGCCTATATTCTGGCCGAGGAATTTCTTGCCGGGGCGCCTTCGGCGCTGGTGCTGGGCGACAATATCTTCTTTGGTCACGGACTGCCCGAGCGGCTGGCGGCGGCGGATGCGCAAGATACGGGCGGCACCGTGTTTGGCTATCACGTGGCCGACCCGGAACGCTACGGGGTGGTGGATTTTGACGCCGATGGCAAGGCACGCCAGATCATCGAGAAGCCAGAGGTGCCGCCGTCGAACTATGCGGTGACGGGCTTGTATTTCCTCGATGGCACAGCGTCGGCGCGGGCGCGTCAGGTCACACCCTCGCCGCGCGGCGAGCTGGAGATCACCGATCTGTTGCAGATGTATCTGAATGACGGCCAGCTGCGGGTGGAAACCATGGGGCGCGGCTATGCCTGGCTCGACACCGGCACCCATGCCAGCCTGCTGGATGCGGGCAATTTCGTGCGCACCCTGGAGAACCGTCAGGGCTTGCAGACCGGCTGCTTGGAGGAAATCGCCTTTGATCAGGGCTGGATCAGCCGCGCCGACCTGGCGGCCCGGGCCGAGCTGTTTGCCAAAAATGGCTATGGCGCCTATCTGTCTGGGTTGCTGAAGTAAGGCGGAAAAGGCCAGGTCGATGAAAATTCTGTTTGTGCATCAGAACATGCCGGGGCAATACCGCGAGCTGATCCAGTGGCTGGCCGCCAGCGGTGACCATGAGCTGGTGTTCCTGACCCAGCGCCGCGATGCCCCCGCGATCAAGGGGGTGCGGACCGAGCTCTACAGCCCGCATCACCGCCCGGCCAAAGACGCCTATGGGCTGTCCAAGACCTGGGAAGAGGCCAGTGGTGTCGGCTTTGGCGCGGCGATGGCGGCGCAGGCGCTGGAGCGCGATGCGGGCTTTAAGCCGGACATCGTGCTGGGCCATACCGGCTGGGGAGAGCTGCTGTTCTTCAAGGAAATCTGGCCAGATGTGCCGCTGCTGGGATTCTTTGAATATTTCTACCGCGCCAAAGGCGGCCCGGTGGGCTTTGATCCCGAAGAGCTGGTCAGTGAGCACACGCCGTTCCTGATGGCGGCGCGCAATACGGTGCCCCATGCCAATATCCAGAGCGTCGATCTGGGCCATGTGCCCACGCAGTGGCAAAAACACACCTTCCCGGACAGCTTTCACCCCAAGTTCTACAGCTGCCACGACGGCATCCGCACCGATCAGCTGCTGGCCAATCCAGATGTGCGTCTGGGGCTGGGGCGGCTAGAGCAACCGCTGAGCCGCGACGACGAGGTGTTCACCTATATGGCGCGCAACCTTGAACGCACCCGTGGCTTTCACATCTTTATGCGCGCATTGCCAAAGATCCTGGCGGCGCGCCCCAACGCCCGGGTGCTGATCATCGGTGGCAACGCCGCCTCATATGGCCGCAAAAGCGGCCACCAGGGCGGTTTGCGCGGCGAAATGGAAGCCGAGGTCGGGGGTGATCTGGACTGGGACCGGGTGCATTTTCTGGGTCAGGTGCCTTATGAGAAATTCTGCCAGGTGGTACAGCTCAGCCGCTGCCACATCTATCTGACCATGCCCTTTGTGCTCAGCTGGTCGCTGCTCGAGGCAATGTCGATGCAGGCCACCGTGGTGGCCTCGGATGTGGCCCCCGTGCGCGAGGCGATCACCCACGGTGAAACCGGCCTGCTGGTGGATTTTTTTGACTGCCAGGCACTGGCCGACCAGGTGATTGATGTGCTGGCGCAGCCGCAAAAATACGCCCACATGGGCGCGGCAGCGCGCGCCCATGTGGTGGCGCATTATGATTTCCTGAGCCATTGCCTGCCGCGGCATATATCGCGCATCAACAGCCTTCTGCCGACGGCAAAACAGCTGCCACTGCCAGATTGACCGCTCCGGGTTTCTCTTTTGCAAAATACTCTGGGGTCCGGGGCAAAGCCCCGGCTCGACGCTTGGTTTCAAACCCCAGGTATCATGGCACCACCATCGGATCGCCCACTTTCCCGATTTACCGCCTGTCTGTCAGGGCGCGCGGAAGGTGAACCTATATCAACCCTTGAATCCCAAGGTCCCGCAAAAGCAAACAGACATAGCCATTACACCACATCTTGTATGGTTTTTCATGGCTCCCACCACTGCTTGCGCAGCTTCCGTTTTTCGCCTAACATTGGCCAACAATCATGGAAGAAAAACAGCTGAATGATCGGAGCCGTGCGAATTGTTATTGTTGAATCCAGAAATCGTCATTGGTTTCTCTGCCCGGCCCGTGGGTGCGGGCGGCGTGTTGCTGTCCTTTACGGCGGCGCTAGGTTCGCGACCCGCTGCAAGTTGCTGGAGCAGACGGGGCGCTTTTCCATCTAGGGAAGAGAGTGGTGTCAAATTGATACCTTGACGACTTGACATCTCACATGGTGGGATACCTTATTTTTGGTCAAGTATTGCCCTGAGGCCTGGCTTTCACTGGCAGTCTAACAAGGGAGATGAAGAATTGGATGCTCAAGATATGCGAACGTTTAGCGCAGTTTGCGAGAGCCTGGAGAGAACATTCCGCCGCCTAGCGGAAACAGGCGAAACAGAGATGCCGTTTAACCCGTTAGATGTTGCTGAAGCATTGTCAGTCGCGGCCAAAGAGCTTCGACCCAGTCCGACGGTTGTGCAGTCCAAGTAAGGTGGACCGCTACCCCGCCAGGCGATGCGGGGTATAACTAAGGTAGACGGTAGATCTTACATGTACTTCAATGGCCGGGGTGTTCTCGCGGACCATATCAGCGCCCATATGTGGTGGAACATCGCAGGTGCAAATGGACATGAGGCGGCACGAGAGAACCGCGAGGAGATTGAAAAGGAAATGACGCCAACTGATATTTCCGAGGCCGTGAAATCTGCCCGCATCTGTATGTCCTCAGGCTATCAAAGCTGTAGATAGGACCCCAAGGTTTCACCAAGGAGCACGGGGCAGCCAAACAACCTATAATACTCATTATGTTAAATCAATAATCATTGAGATATGTGCGTTTTCAATAGCTTATTAGATGGGGCGATGTTGGGTCGTGATGGTGGGAAGTGGCGCAAGATTGTTGCGCGGCCATTGTAGCCCTAACCTGTTACTATCGTTGAATAAATATAAATTGGACCGCCCAAGTGCAAATGGGAATATAACGGCATGGATGATGATAAAGGTATCCCTCTCAGCGCAAAGCTTTCCATGGAATAGTAGGGGGCTACTTCCTTGGAAGTACACGCAGTACTTGTACTCCAAAGGGAAACTAAAAATGCCCAAATATTCGTTGGTACGCACAGCGGCACTTTCATTTTCCGTGGCCGTTCTCGGGGCACCTCTTGCTGCCCAGCAAACTGCTACCAGGACAATGAGCTTTTCAAACTGCCTGAAAGTAATTCAAAACACATCCGTTACACTACATCATGTACGGTTCTCTTTTCGTTCCAAATACATCTATCACTGCTTCCGTTTTTCAACTAACATATAGCCAAAATTTGATGATGCAGACCAAATAAGGGCAAAGAAATATTATCATGCTGGATGGGACACTTAGCGAAATAGCGGAAACACCTGAAAAGTGTGCATCTGAACCGATTAAGCTCCTAGTAGAGTATACCCACCAACCTACAGGCCTAGTAGGTATAGCGGTCGATGTAGGTCATATACGGACTCGGTATCCTGAAACCACCTATCTGCCACTAATTGCAGAGAAGCGCCTGGTTGCCGCTGTCAGGTTTGCATCACACCTTAATGCTCCAATTCAAACTATGCTGACTGTCAACGCGGCTCATCTGCAAAGAATTTCGTCCGGTTCAATATTTGATATCGGCCATCTTTGGGACGGGTTTCAAAGATACTTAGAATTATTACGAAAATGGGTCACAGAACGTGGCATCACATGGTCGTGTGTATGGGTACGTGAGTTCACCGGAGGTCGAAATAATCACCACGGCGAACACTGGCATATCGCATTGCACCTACCACCACGCCACCAGCAAGAGCTGACTGCTCAGGTGGCTATCTGGACAGGTGAAGTGATTGGGGCACATGACGGCAAGAAAAAATGTATTGCACGATCGCTGACCGGTGCTTGGTATCTCAGTAAACGCTACGACAACGTAGGCTTTTATCTGGGCAAGGCTACGCCGAAAAAGCGAACCCGATACGGTCAACTAATCAAAAACGATCTGCGCGAGGGTCAAGATTACGGTGGCGAGGGGCCAATACAGGGTAAGCGGTTTGGAATATCCCGGAGCATTGGAGATAAGGCGCAGCAGCGGCAAGGATGGCAATGACGACAGATGAGCCACAGGGCACCTACATGCGTTGCACTAGGGTAAGGCGGGAAAACACCACAACATCGCCCTATGAGCCTCTGTGCGTCTGAAAAACAGCTCTCAGGGAGGCTTGTGCGCCCTCTTGCGGGATCAACGGATCTTTCCTGGATGCAGGAAAAGGAAAACGCAAGAACCCCGATAAAACGGCAAGTTTCCAAATTATTTCGGCAAAATCGGAGATGGACACATGGGCGGAATAGGAAGCGGTAGGCGCTGGAATTTTGGCGCACACGACACGACTGAGGACTACAGGTCGATTGATGTTCGTTGGCTGAAACGGAGAGGCATGTTGAGGCTGGGAGCATCCGGCAGTCTCACCTAGTCCCGGCGCGGAGAAACATTCGCCTCAATCGGCGTCACAGTGGCCCAAGGATTTGTGACGCTCAAGTATCGCAGCCGGGCGAGCGGTGAAACTGATTGGCAGGACCAGAGTTACCCCGTTTATCTAGACACCACGCCTTGTCACCTGGGCGGTGAGCGCCAATGGTTTTTCTGCCCTGCTCGTGGGTGCGGTCGGCGTGTCGCCATGCTCTACGGTGGCGGGGTATACGCATGTCGGCATTGTCATCGATTGGCATACCCATCTCAGCGCGAAGCACCCCACGATAGGGTCATTCGGAAAGCAGACCGGATACGCGACAAGCTGGGCTGGGAGCCTGGCACAGCCAACGGCCACGGGATGAAGCCCAAGGGGATGCACAGGCGCACATTCGAGAGGCTGTGCGCAGATCAACGCCTATTCGCAAGCAGGCTGGAGTGTGTTCCTGGCGCGGTATGGCAGGCATCTTTGACGCTACATCACGTAATCCAAGACTACCTTGAGGGGAGAACGCATGACAGCCCCAAGAAGCCACTCAGCGGGGCTTTCCTAATGCAGTCGTCAGTTAAGGCCATCGAGGGCGGAACCTCGCCGGTCTGTTTCCCTGTTTGGGCGAGGTTCTGCGTAAATATGCCTTGCTGACCTGATGATCTTGAAATCCTTGTTTTGGGAGGCTCTGACTTGGTGAAGCTTTCTTTGCGGTCATATATCACTCCTGCTCGTGAGTGACCGCCGACGGCCAGCTAGGCGCTGCCTCTCGCCGTAAACGCTGGCCGCACTAGCGCACGGGATCACATCCTAAGCATCTCGTGCGCCTTTTCTTCATCATGCGACTATGCGCAGATCACGACGCCTATTCGGAAGCGGGCTGGAGTGCATTCCTGGCGCGGTATGGCAGGCATCTGTAGGGGCTACCCCTCGCGTGTCGGCAGCGTTACCATCACACGAGCGCCGCCCTTGATCGTCTCTAAGACATCCATCACTTTCATCTTCCTCTCCTTCCTTTGCGTTTCGGGGTTAGTCGGGTCCTGCAGTGCTGAATTGCCGTCCACTCCTGAGAGAGGATGCCGCGCCGCTTGGCCTGGCGCTCGTAACCTTCGAGCTCAGCCAAGCTGCCGATGGTCGCAACCCTGTCGGCACGCTGTTCATCCTGGGCTTCAGCGCTATCTATCACTGGAGGCCACCCACCAATTCCGTTGATAGGTTTGGCTTGAGGAACGCTGCCTCAGCGCGCCCCGCAATATCCCCAATGAACTCAATTTTCAGAGGAGGAATATTTGAAATGACAGACGTTTCAGGCATCAGCATCAACTTCAAAGGGAGCAATATCCCGGTCCTTTGCGGTAACTGCCATGTGCAGGTACGCTGCCGGGTCGTAACCAGTGGAGAAGGCGCACAGTTTGGTTGCACCGCTTGCGGCTTCTGGTGCGACCAGGATAAGGCTATCGCAATGCTCAAAGAATACACGGCGAGCGAGGCACGGCTGCACGGCAACCGAATGGCTCGAAAGGTAGTAGGAAAGAGCAACCTCACGAGCATCATGGGTCTGACGGCGCACAATAAGAACTACCGATTCATCGTTGATCTGGGCACGGCTGCACGGCAACCGAATGGCTCGAAAGGTAGTAGGAAAGAGCACCGGCACTGAAGGGCAAGCGGCGCAAGCAAGGCGCGTTCAACCTTCTATCGGCATTCGAGTTTGAAGAAACGGACGAAGGCAAGGCCAAGGGTGCATGGCTGGAACTGCCTATGTGGCTCTACCAGGCGGTGACGCAGGATCGGGATTTTTGGAAGTTCCAGGGCATGAGCATCATCGATGCGGGCCGCACTTTTCCGATTTACCGCCTATCAGTCATAGCGCGGGGGGAAGCGTCTGACAGACCCCCGTGGTAACGACTTTGCGCCAGTCTGGGCCAGGCCGCAACCGTTGCCGTAGACACGGGATATCGGGGACGCCTGTACATCTAACCTTAGATGCATCTACAAGTTGCAGCATCAGAATTTTAGCATGAATAGGATTGGCGGAGTGGTGGATTTAAGGCGCGTGGGGGCAAGTTGGGCCGGGAAATTGAGTAGCTACTTTCGAACCGGGATCTTGGCCGTTGCCCTTAGTTTCACAGGCAACAGCGCTATTGCTCAGGATCTTTCTAAGGGTTTCGATGCTGCTCAACGTGGTGATTATCAGGCTGCCTTGAAGGAGTTTTTGCCATTGGCCACCCAAGGCAACGTCTACGCCCAGAATAACCTCGGGCTCATGTACGCCAACGGTTACGGTGTTCTCGCGGATGATATCAGCGCCCATATGTGGTGGAACATTGCAGGTGCAAATGGATATGAGGGGGCGCGAGAGAACCGCGAGAATATTGAAAAGGAAATGACGCCAGCGGATATTTCCGAGGCCGTGAAATCTGCTCGCACCTGCATGTCCTCAGATTATCAAAACTGTAGGTGAGGCACGGGCAATTAACGACCCAAGGTTTCGGGTCGCCCACTTCCCCGGTTTACCGCCTAGGGCATGAGCATTTCCGGCCAAGGGTCACAGGTCAGCCAAACGACCTATAATCGGTCTTATGCTATAATGTTGGGTGACTACCGACCGACCCGCTTGCGCAGCCAGCCCAGGAACGCCGCATCCGGCGAGCGCAAGCGTGGCGCGCCAGAGCGGGCCCACATGCCGCGCCATTCGGCCTCCAGCGCATAGATATCTGCCCCCGGCAGCATCTCGCGGCCCTGCTCCAGCGTCTCCGAGCGCAAGGCTGGCGGGCGGGCGCCAGAGCGCTCCACCACCCCTTGTTTCTGCGAAAAATAGATCAGATCTCCGGGCTGTTCCTCGAGCGCGTAATCCGGCAGCGGTTGTGCTGCGATCATGTCGCGCAGCATCTTGCGAAACACCCGCCGCGGGCTGGCTGAGCCGGATTTTTTCAGCAATGTGTCCACCGAAACGGTCCAGCTTTGCTGGCGGCCACAGTGTTTGCGTACCAGTTCATAGATGCGCCGTTCCAGCGGTTTGCGTAAGCTGAAATAATCCCGGTTCAGGGTCAGCACCGCATTGGACAGCACCGCCTGATACAGCCAGTCCGACAGTGTCACCGCCACATGGGTCATCCGGCCAGAACCGCGACCGGTCGGGGCGCGGCGGACGATTTCCCAGCTCTCGATCAAGCCGAACCCCTTGGTCACTTCAACCCCGCCGGTGGCGATATTGGTGGTGATACGAGTGCCGGCCAGCCGCTCGAACGCCTCACGCAGCCGCCGGTAGGCATCGCCGCTGGTTTCGCGGTTGGTGGCGATCAGCAGGTCATGCGCTTTCAGGTGCAGGGTGCGGCTGATGCTGCGTCCCGCATTCAGCGCCGCCATCAACTGGCTGATGCAAAAGATCAGAATATCCTTGTCGTGAATGGTCGCCAAACCCTTGACCGAGGGCGTCACGGTGATCGCGGTGCCCTTGTGCTCGTAGTTCAGGATGCGCCGATCCGGCCGGGTCGCCAATGAGAACAGCGGATGTTCCATCGACGCCATATCGTTTTTGGGCACCACCCCAAACACATCGCACAGGAAGAACGCCCCCTGCCCCTGCGACGGGCCTGCTCCGCCTGTCAGCGCTGCACACATACTAGTCCCTGCTCGATCTCACCGATGTCCCGTCTTGAGGCCTGCCTTGTTGGCTGGCGCGGGGTGACTCGGTTTCGTGGTTTTAATGACACCCACCCTAGAGTTATCCACAAGGCGGCACAACGGGGGTTCAGAGTCACCCTATCGGGGGTTCAGAGTCGCTTTAACGTGGTTTCAGAATCACACCAGTTGCAAAACACCCCGCCAAACCCTTTAAGAAAAGGGCTTTTCACAGCTCGGCCCAGCCCTTAACTATAGATAACTATATATTAACTTAGCAAAAAAATCATCGAACCGCCAAAAACACCCGTTTGAACAGGCTGTAAGCGTCGGATTTGCTTAGGAAATCCGTAATAGCTACGACTAATCCTTCCATATGCCATCTTTTGTGCTATCCTGCCAAAAAGGCAGCACATTCGCAGATGATTTGCGGGGAGAACGGCCTCGAAGCAGCAGCTTTTGACAGGCGGAAGATAGCGAAAAATGGCAAAAGATCCCCATAAAACCGCGTCGGCGCTGCCGCCTTATTTCAACATTGACCCCGATGCGGCGCTGGCCGATCTGGATGCGCCCACCGGTACCGGTGGCTTTGCCGAGATCGCCGCCGCCTGTGCCCAGGGCCGCGCCGATCTGTCCAGCCGCGGCCTCGACGAGATGGGCCGCAAGCAGCTGCGGCTGTTTTCCACCTGGGAGATCACCCGCTATCTGATCCCGGTGGCCAGCGCCCATTTCCGCCGGGTGCTCAAGGCCAATCCTCAATTGCCCCAGGGCCGCGCCGAAAGTGAGGGCGGCGCCAAATGGTTCAGTCTTGATGAGGTGCTGCAACTGCGGGCGTTTTTTGGCGAACAGGGCAGCAAGGCCAAAGACTACCTGCCCTACCGGCCCAAGGGCCTGCCCGCCAAAATGGTGGCGGTGGCCAATTTCAAAGGCGGCGTTGGCAAGACCTCGACCGCGGCGCATCTGGCGATGTCGGCGGCGCTGGACGGCTACAAGGTGCTGGTGATCGATCTCGACAGTCAGGGCTCGATGACCTCAATCTTTGGCGGCAAGGTCGACGATGAATGGCAGACCGTCTTTCCGCTGCTGGCGCGCCATTACGGCGAGCATCTGCGGCTGGAGAACCAGCGTCGTCTGGATCGCGGCGACCCACCGCAACCGCTGGACGAGGCGCTGACGGCAGCGATGGATATGACCGCTGGGGATGTGATCCAAAGCACCCACTGGCCCAATATCGATCTGATCGGTGCGCAGCTGAACCTGTACTGGGCCGAGTTCCAGATCCCGGTCTGGCGGATCGCGGCGCGCGGCTGGAAGCTGTGGGATGCGCTGACCGAGCGGCTGCAGGCAGACGGGGTGCTGGATCAATATGATCTGGTGTTCATCGATACCCCGCCGGCGCTGGGATATCTGACCATCAACGGGCTGTCGGCGGCGGATATCCTGCTGGTGCCGATGGGCGCCTCGTTCCTGGAATTTGATTCCACGGGGCGGTTCTTTGACATGTTGCATTCCACCTTTGCCAGCATCGAGGACGGCGAGAACCTGGCCGCCCGGGCGCTGGGGCGCCCCGAGATGGGCTTTGAGTGGGAGGCGGTGCGCACGGTGATCACCCGCTATGACGGCGCCCAGCAGGGCGAGCTGGCGGCGCTGATGCAGGCCTATTTGGGCCGCACCCTGAGCCCGCACCGGCAGGATTTCACCGCGCTGATCGGTCAGGCCGGCGAGCAGGTCAATGGCATCTACGAGGCCGATTACCGCGATTTCAACCGCGAGACCTATGCCCGTGGTCGTGAAACATTTGATGCCACCTACGGCGCCTTCAAACGCTTGTTGCTGGGCATCTGGCGCCGCGCCGAATTGGAACAGCAGCGCGCGGCCGAGTAAGGCGCGCCTAAAGGATTTGGTGCAGGGTGACAGAACCCGGTGCCTTGAGGAGGAAACCCATGGCCAAACGCAAACGTCTGACCCCGGCGCAGCCCAGCTACCTGAGCGCGGCGCCTGAAAGCAAATCGGCGCTTGGGGCGCCACTGGCCACAGCCAGCGCGGCGCCGCCCTCCCCCATTGCGCCGATTGCCCAGGTGGCCTCGGATGCGGCGGCGCAGGCGGCGTTGAGCGAGCTGAGCGCGGTGCTGGAAAAGGCCCGCGCCGATGGGCGGCTGATTGAGCGGATTGGGCTGGAGCAGATCGACGAGGCGCATCTGGTGCGCGACCGGCTGGAACAGGACGAAGATGAGATGGCGGCGCTGATGGCCTCGCTGCGCGCCCGGGGTCAGCAGATCCCCATCGAAGTGGTGCAGCTGGAGGATCGCCCCGATGGCAAGACCCATGGGCTGATCTCGGGCTGGCGGCGGCTGTCGGCGCTAAAGCGGCTCTACGCCGAGACATCAGAGCCTGAACTGGCGACAATCAAGGCGCTGGTGATCCAGCCGGCCAGTGCCCGGGACGCCTATGTGGCGATGGTCGAGGAAAACGAAATCCGCGTCAATCTGAGCCATTATGAACGGGCCCGGATTGCGGTGCGGGCGCTGCGCGAGGGGGTTTATCCAAACCAGAAAATGGCGCTGCAGGGATTGTTTGCCAATGCCACCCGCGCCAAACGCTCCAAGGTCGGCAGCTTTGTGGCGCTGGTCGAGGCGCTGGATGCGGTGCTGATGTTCCCGGTGGCGATCAATGAAAAGCTGGGGCTGGCGCTGGTGCGCGAGATCACCCGCGATTCCGGCTTTACTGATCAGCTGATCAGCCATCTGCGCGCAGGCCGTCGCGACACCCCGGTGGGTGAGCTGCGGATCCTGTCGGCGGCAGTGTCCGAGGCCGAGAAAGCGGCTCTAACCCGTCAGTCAGAGCCGGAAAATGTCGAGCCACTAGCCGCTGGCCCACGAATCCGCGAGCCGTTGCCCGCCAAAGACGAACGCATCAACACCCAGCTGGCTCCGGGGCTGCGGCTGGGTTATACGCCGGGCCAGCACCGCATTGAGCTGAGCGGTGCTGCGGTGGATGAGCGGCTGATCCAGGAGTTGCGGCACTGGCTGAGCCAGCGCTAAGCGCCGCGTTCGGCACCCCCTCCCCTACCCCCGGCGGGGAGATCTCTGGATATAAAAAAGGCGCCGCTAGGCGCCTTTTTGCATCTCTAACATATGTTTTAGGGTCGAAATAAACCCTCTACCCTGCCCGACTGGCAGGACTGACTGTCTGGCCCAAATGTTTCGCGCGCGAAACATATTATGTTAAATTAAATCCCCACCCGCTCCGCGCGGCCAACGGCGGTGTAATACTCAAAGCCACCCCGCTTGGCGGTCTTGGCATTGTAGATGTTGCGCAGATCAACCATCCGCGGGCTGGTCATCTTGCGCGCCAGCGCCTTGAGATCCAGGGCGCGGAACTCGTTCCATTCGGTCAGCAGCACCACCAGATCGGCATTGCGGGCGGCGTGATAGGGATCCTCCATCCATTTCACCCCGGGCAGCAGCGCCTCGCCCTCGGCCCGGCCCTGGGGGTCCACCACCCGCACCTTGGCGCCGCCGCCAATCAGCGCCGGCACGATGGTCAGGCTGGGCGCATCGCGCATATCGTCGGTATTGGGCTTGAAGGTCACCCCCAGCACCGCAATGGTCTTGCCGTTAAAGCTGCCGTCACAGGCGTCGCGCAGTTTTTCCACCATGCGCTGCTTGACCTCTTCATTGACCCGGATCACCGTCTCGGTGATCTGCATCGGATAGGCATGGTCCTGACCGATGCGGGCCAGCGCGGCGGTGTCCTTGGGAAAGCACGAGCCGCCATAGCCGGGGCCGGCATGCAGGAACTTGTTGCCAATACGCCCGTCCAGCCCGATGCCGCGCGACACTTCTTTGACATCGGCGCCGCTGCGCTCACAGAGGCCGGCGATTTCATTGATAAAGGTGATCTTGGTGGCGAGAAAGGCATTGGCGGCGTATTTGATCATCTCGGCGCTTTCCAGATCGGTGGTCAGGATCGGGAAATCGCGTAAGTACAGCGGCCGGTAAATTTCACCCATGACCTCGGCGGCGCGGCTGTTCTGCACCCCGACAACCACCCGGTCGGGTTTCATGAAGTCATCAATGGCGGCGCCTTCGCGCAGGAACTCGGGGTTGGAGGCGACGTCGAATTCGGCCGCCGGATTGGCCTTGGCGATGGTCTGTTTGACCGAGCGGTTGGTGCCCAGCGGCACGGTGGATTTGGTCACCACCACGGTATAGTCGGTGATCGCGGCGGCGATCTCTTCGGCGGCCGCCATCACATAGGTCAGATCCGCATGACCATCGCCGCGCCGCGTCGGGGTGCCGACGGCGATGAACACCGCCTCGGCGCCGGCCACTGCCGAGGCCAGATCGGTGGTGAAGCTGAGCCGCCCGGCCTCGACATTCTTCAGCATCAGATCCTGCAACCCCGGCTCATAGATTGGCACTTTGCCTGCGGACAACTGATCGATCTTATCAGCGTTCTGGTCGACGCAGATCACGTCATGGCCGAAATCCGAGAAACAGACCCCCGACACCAAGCCGACATATCCGGTGCCAATCATTGCAATGCGCATGTGCTATCCTTTGGTTCTGAAATATCCTGCCCGGATCTGCGTTTAGTTTTGACTTATGGGGGCCGGGGATTCAAGGGTGTGTTCCAGCGTGGAACGCCCTATGGCGGGCAAATGTTTCGCGCGCGAAACATATTATGTTAAATTTATCGCCTCGGCTTTGGTCGGCCTCCAGCCGTGGCTTTTGGGGTCGGCGCCCGTGAAGAAGACCCGTGGGGACTGCCCATGAAAAATATCTGGTCGTAAAAAATCACAGCCCTGTGCGGAGCGGACAAGATCTGCACTGGCGTCCCGTTAAGGTACAACTTAAACTTGTACTACGTGTTGTTTTGGACGCGTTTCACAGGGGCCTCTCCGCCGCCCGTGACGGTCAGCGTCCGTCTTTTTTGAGTTACCGTTTTTGGTCGTGGGACGTAATTTTGCCATGTTGAATTTTATTCAGACCCTTTCCAGGCGGCAAAAAAGCTATGTTTTGTTGTCTGCTGTTGGTGCCGCTGTTCACCTATGCGGTGCAGGCCCTGCCAGTGTCGGCGCGCGAAAGCTTCCTGCACAGCCTGCCGATGCTGCCCTGTCTAATTCTGGCAATGGCCGGGCTGTTGGTCTGGCTGGGCAGCCCGGCCTAGGGCAAGGGTTGGTCATTGACGGTGTTATGGAAACGAAGATTGCGTTTGGGGTGGTTTTTGAGCCGTTGAGGGCAGCACTGTATCGGCTGAAACTGGCTAGCAGGGCGGCTGTTTTCCGGTGACAGCCCGGCCTGGGGTTGCTATGCCGGAGAGGTTCCATTTTACAAATCAATAGAGAGCC